>NZ_JACJPC010000111.1:0-3978 GCF_014695875.1 Leptolyngbya sp. FACHB-541
GCAATAGCTGATGATTTCGGCAGGAAAGCGGTGACGAGAATACATAGACAGAACAGACAGGCAAGACGGGATTCTGTATTTTATCTCTTATCCAAAGTTAAGTTGACAGTACCGGTGGGTGGCATCATTGCCCCGTTTATTGCAATTAAGGCGATCGATCTAATCTTGCCGTTGTCCTAGCTATTATTGGAGCAATTTACGTGAAAGAAGGCTCATGTCAGAGGAAATTAGGATTTGGGAAATTAAGCCTGATGATCGTTTGCAGGAGATTCAACGATCTCGCTTGAACTTGGAAGCTCGTATAGAAGAGTGGATTGAACAAGATATCTCAATCCTTTCTGAGGATCTTCTAATTATCGGTAGACAGGTTAGAACTTCCTATGGGTTATTTATTGATTTACTGTGTTTGGCAAGTAATGGAGATTTAGTCATTGTTGAACTAAAAAGAGATCAAACCCCAAGAGAGGTTACAGCCCAAGTTTTAGATTATGCCTCCTGGGTTAAAAATCTTTCTCTAGAGCAAATAACGGAGATTGCTAATTGCTATCTACAGAGCAGGTATAGCAAAAACCTTGAGGAGGCTTTTGAGCAAAAGTTTGGTGTTGAATTACCGGAAGTTCTGAATGATCAGCATAGGATGCTGATCGTTGCCTCAAACGTTGATAACAGTACCGAGAGAATTATTAACTATCTATCTGACACTTACGGGGTTAATATCAACGTTGCAAAGTTCCAGTACTTCAAGAATCAAGATGGACAGGAACTAATCGCTAGAACATTTCTACTTGAACTAAATCGGGCAGAGCAAAGTGTTCAGGAAAAAGCACCATCCAAGAGAAAGCCTAATTTAACTTATGAGGAGCTTCAAGAATTAGCAAATCATAATGGCGTTGGTTCGTTATACAAAGAGGCTTTTGAAGTCCTTTTCAGTACCTATTTCACTCGTGCTGAACCTACTAGAAGTTCAATTGCATTCAAGAAGGGAAGTAAGGTTGTTCTTAGCCTTCTACCCATGAACAGCAATGCTGAGGTTGGACTAAAGTTCCAAATTTATGGAACTCGTTTCTGTGAGTGCTTTGGTATTTCACTGGATCAACTTCACTCTTTAATTCCTCAAAATATAGATAAGTGGGAGTACTACAAAGATGCACCTCCCGAATGGTCAGGTTACGAAGGATTTTTTGTCAATCAAGAAGCTCTTGAACGTTTCTTCA
This sequence comes from Leptolyngbya sp. FACHB-541, assembly GCF_014695875.1. Taxonomy (NCBI): domain Bacteria; kingdom Bacillati; phylum Cyanobacteriota; class Cyanophyceae; order Leptolyngbyales; family Leptolyngbyaceae; genus Leptolyngbya; species Leptolyngbya sp. FACHB-541. The sequence goes on from NZ_JACJPC010000111.1 coordinate 1,215, forward strand.
GCTTTAAAGACACGCAACTAACGGATGACACATGAAAGATAATTTGTACTCCAAACCCCCATCTTTGGCTCAAACTACTGAGTTTATTTCAGAGTCCTGGTTAGAATGGCGCAGGCAAAAATTACCCCTGTATTTGTTCCTGGCATTGTGCTTCAACCTGGTCGTTGCCCCTGTTGTTTATGCGGCCAGTGGCAATGAATTCTCCCGTACTCAAGCCTGGTCATTGGGTCTATTGGGACTAGGAACTGTTGTGCTTTCCATTTATCTATTCTTTGTCATGTTTGTACCGGAGAAGTTCTAATGAGTTTCGCACGCGAGGCAGGTCGAGCCATTCGATCGACCCTGGTACTCTGGGTCATCACCGCTCTGATTTATCCGTTAGTCATAGTTGCCTTTGGGCAAATCGCCTTTCCCTTTCAGGCAAACGGCAGCATCCTGACCAATACTCAAGGTCAGCCCGTCGGCTCAGCCTTGATTGGACAGCCGTTTACAAGCGATCGCTACTTCAACAGTCGCCCCAGCACCACCAACTACAGCACTGCTAATCCTACGAACGACGAAGCAGGTGTTCTTAAAACTGGTATATCGGGTGCAAGTAACCTGGCTCCTTCCAATCCTAATCTACTCAAACGAGTCCAGGAAACAACAACCCAATTGAAACAGATGGAGATTCAACCTACCACAGACTTGGTCTATACCTCTGGCTCCGGGCTTATCCCCACATCACACCAGAGGCAGCCAGAGCGCAAATTACACGGATTTCAGGAGTGCGTAGGCTTCAGCCCAATCAAGTGGAACTGTTAATTGTTCAAAATACAGAGGGGCGATTCTTAGGTATTTTCGGTGAACCTGGTGTGAATGTATTAAAGCTCAATCTTGCTCTCGATGCATTGAATCCTGCAAGTTAACCCATGTACCCATCTCCAAATTCTTCCCCTGACCGTACATACATTTGTCCTGCCCGTCGGGGCAAGCACAAAATTTTCATTGGTATGGCTCCGGGTGTGGGCAAGACCTTCAAAATGCTGGAGGAGGCATATCAACTCAAGCAATGTGGAGTCGATGTGGTAATTGGGCTGCTGGAGACCCACGGACGCAAGGAAACTGCAGAAAAAGCCGAAGAGTTGGAGATGGTGCCACGCCAGCAGGTCAACCCCAATGGAGTTGTCCTAACGGAAATGGATACGGAGGCAGTGTTGGCGCGTCAACCCCAACTGGCTCTGGTAGATGAACTCGCCCATACGAATGTTCCTGGCTCTCAGCGAGAAAAACGCTATCAGGATGTAGAAATTATTCTGGCAGCAGGAATTGACGTTTACTCCACTGTCAATATTCAACATCTGGAGAGCCTGAATGATTTAGTTGCTCGGATTACAGGGATAGTGGTGCGAGAGCGCGTGCCCGATCGCTTCTTAGAAGAAGCCGATGAAGTGATTGTGGTCGATGTCACACCTGAAACTCTGGAGGAGCGACTACGGGACGGCAAAATTTATGCGATGGAGAAAGTGGAGCAATCGCTGCAAAACTTTTTTCAGCGGCGCAACCTGATTGCCTTACGAGAATTAGCCTTACGAGAAGTCGCTGACAATATTGAAGAAGATGCCCTTGAGGAAGCATCCAATGGAACCAAAACGGATGCTCCTTTTTGCAGTATTCACGAGCGAGTTCTAGTCTGTGTTTCAACCTATCCCAATGCGATTCAGTTAATTCGGCGTGGTGCCCGGATTGCCGGATATATGCACGCATCCGTCTACTGTTTATTTGTTGATGATCCCGATCGTTTTCTCACTAAAGCAGAGAGTTTGCACGTTGAGACTTGTGAACGGCTTTGTAAGGAGTTTGGTGGAGAATTTATTCGAGCCAAAGACTATGACAAAGGCGCTCGCAGAAGTTGCTAGAAGCTACTACATCACTCAAATTGTGATTGGTGAAAGTCAACGATCACGCTGGAAATTAATCTTGCGTGGAACACTTACACACAAACTGTTGCGATTGCTCAAAAACATTGATGTGCACATTATTGGGGGTAAAGGTAGCGGTGCGATGTAGCAAGTCGAGTGTTAATCCTTAAACACTCGACGTTCTCCTTGAGGCGACAGTCACCCCGCCAAACGAGTTAAAGCTAACTGCATTCGTTTGCGGAACTGCGCTCCATCCAAGTGCAATTCTTTTGCCAAAGTTTTGCGAGGCACACGGCTGAAGTAAGCTGCCTCGATTAGCTCACGGTCTGCCGCTGTCATCTCGCTCAGTCGTTGCTGAAGTTGCTGTTGGGCGATCGCCAGTCGTGACGTAGCTACCACTTCGGCGCGGCAGGTCTGCTCTGGCATCAACCCCTCCTCGATGCTGGTGTGAAAGTCCTCGTCGAGGGAGCTTGTTTTTTGGTTGGCGATCGCCCCCCGAACTTCCCGCAGTTTGTCGGGTAAGAGGGAACACGTCACCGTGTCCCTCTCCCCTCAGAACCGCTCGTGACAGTCGTCCCATCAAGCGGCTCAAGCCATCTGTCACTCAGCCCTGCTCCCACTCGATGTACTTGTTGATGGCAAGCTTGATGAAGGTGAATTAAATTCTCCTCCTTGTCTGTACCGCCATCTTTCACTTGTACTCGGTGATGAGTATGCAGCGCTTCTCCGTTAAACAATGAGTCATGGCACACTGGACATCGCCAGTTTTGGCTCTGGGCAACTCGATAGTACTTTGAGCCCTTGTCCCAGTAGGTTTTGCCATATCGGGTTTGACGATGTTGCCAGTAACCATGCAGACTCGG
>NZ_JACJPC010000112.1:0-74658 GCF_014695875.1 Leptolyngbya sp. FACHB-541
TACGCTTGATGGGTTGCGTCAGCAGTTGCGAGAACGTCTGGCAGCACTCACTCCTGAAGTGATTGCATCGATTACCGCTCGTCCCTCTATCTTGGAAGCTTTATCTGTCGCCGGAATTTAGAGAATTGGTATAACTGGGGTAGCTTGAACCAACGAGATCAAGCTGTTTTGCAGTTAGTCTCTGAGCATCGCCATGTTTGCTGTCTGAGTGTCAATCGATCAGGACAGCCACGCCATCCGCTCTATGTAAGAAGTGATACTTATCCTATGCCTTTTCAATCTTGACGATTTCTTCAAGCCGCTTTAACGCAACTTTCTCTAATCTAGGCAGGAGCTTGGGCAATCTAGATGCAGATATTCAGCCTGTATCTAAGTATTTTCCCAATGAGTCAGAAAAAATTAATGCTTGCGTTTGGTTCGATTTTGGCAATGACTACAATTTTGTTGACTACGAGAGCAGCACTAGCTGACTTTCGGGTTAGCAATGGCACAGGTGGCAACTACGCCTATCAACTTTGGAGAACGGATGACGGTACTCAGTACTACCTAAAAATCTGGAGTCGGCGCAGCTATCCTAATGGCAGTCATTTTCAATCAGGCAGTTTTGAATCAAGCCGGGATGCGCTGAATTATTTTGATTGTGAGTATGGTGGGCGATCGCTTCCTAGCTGTCCCAACTAACATCGCTTCCAACTAAAAAACGGGAGAGGGCTTAAGCCCTCTCCCGTTTTTTCTAGCTTGCCGGAAAGCAAACGTTAGGGGCACAGAGTCCAGCGAAAGAGAGGGTACTCACAGTCAGAGTATCGAGCGCAACGCGGCGGATAGCGTGGTTGTTGGTGTCGGCAATGTATAAGAAGTTTCCAGCGAGGCTTAAGCCTGAGGGTTCTGAGAATTGGGTGGCGACCCCTTGCGGGTATCTCTCCGAGATCGCCTCTCCATCCCTCAGCCCAGCCTCGCCATTCCCCAAAACGGTTCGACAAAATCCGGTTTGTAAATCGACCTGCTTAATTTTGTGGTTGTAGGTGTCAGCGATCCAAAGCTGTCCGTTGGTTCCAGTCTCCACCCCTAAGCAGTGTTGCAGTCTGGCTTCTGTGCCCTTCCCATCGACATCACCAAAGCCAAACAGTTCTCCACTACCGCAAACAGTTCGCACTTTGGGCATTTCAGCTAAACCGATCGCCCGAATTGAACTGGATTCACTATCTGCCACATAAAGTTCCTGCCCATCAGTTGCAATGCCGCTGGGTTGTGCAAAAACGGCATCGTTGACTAGCCCATCTACGCAAGATTCGGCTCCTGTGCCTGCGTAGGTACTGACGATACCGCTTTCCAGATTCATTTGCCAAATCTGGTGTGAACCTGCCATTGCAATAAACAAATGATTACCCAGTTTGACCAAATCCCAGGGAGAATTTAGGGCAGTTTTTAGCCCAATGCCGCTGTGAGGACGGATGTTGCGGCTTTGTTCTCCAGTTCCTGCCAGGGTAAGAACGGTTTGGTGCTGGAAGTCAACCTGGCGAATTGCGTGATTCTCTGTGTCTGCAACGTAGAGAAGCTGAGTTTCTGCATCCCACGCCATGCCTTGGGGTGAAGCAAACTGAGCATCGGCAAAGCTGCCGTCTTGCAGTCCCACTGTTCCAGTGCCAATGGTGTGTTTGATGGCTCCATCAAGGCTGGTGACAACAAGGCGGTGATATCCAGAATCAGCGATGAAGAGGGTATCGCTAGCTGCGTCTGCTAAAACTTTTCCGGGAAAGGCAAGTGGGGTGGTGAGGGGCGATCGCTCCTTCTCCAGCACTAAGCTCAATTTCTCAAAATTAACGGTTCCTTTTTGGCGATGCTCCTGGATCATCTGCTCAATCAGGTCGTCAAGCGCTTGTCGATGTCCCTCACCTGAAACGGAGCCAATCACATATCCGGTCGGGTCGATTACCATCAGCGTTGGCCAGGCTCGAACTGCGTACTGTTGCCAAACATTGAAGTCTTGGTCTAACAGCACTGGATGCTCAATGTCATGGCGCAGAATTGCCTGACGCACGTTCTCTACTTCCTTTTCGTGGTCAAATTTGGCAGAGTGAACGCCAATGACGGTGAGGCAGTCTTTGTATTTTTGCTCCAGATATTTCAAATCTGGCAGAACGTGCAGGCAGTTGATGCAGCAATACGTCCAGAAATCTAATAGAACAACTCTGCCCCGCAATGCTTTGAGCGCAAGGGGGCGATCGCTATTCAACCAGGGATAGTCTTGGGGTAATTCTGGTGCTCGAACGCGATCGCGCTGCATAAAAATTCCTTTGGGGTGAGAAGGATTGGCACTGGGGAAATGTAATTTATCGCGTCTCTACAAGGCGATCGCCCTAATGCTTAAAGCCAATAGGATGGCGGCGATCGCTCCAATCAGGGTATTCAGAATGTTGACTACTTCATTCGTCAACCAGTCAAACTTGGATTGTAAGGTTGCACCGATAACGCTTTCTAAGTTGGTGGCGATGAAGGCAGCAATCACGCACAGCAGCACACCCAGCGGATTGATCAGATTGACTGCCCAACCGATTAGAGCGATCGCCACCGAAGCGACTACACCTGCCAGCGTTCCTTCCAGGCTAACCGCTCCCTCAGTTCCAGGTGGCACGGGTTTGAGCGTGGTAATCAAAAAGGTGTGCTTACCGTAAGCTTTGCCAACCTCACTAGCAGAGGTGTCCGAAAGTTTGGTACTGAGACTGGCAACATATCCCAACAGCAGCAGGGGAATGAATGTTTGTAGCTCCGCCGATCCGCTAAAGCTGAGTGCATAGGCAGCCAGGGCACAAACCGTACCCGTCAGGGCAGATCCCCAAACGTTTTCTGGTCCGCGTGCCCCCGATCGCTTTTCGGCAATGCCCGCCGCTTCTTTTTTTGCCATGCCGATTCGTGTCACGGCAGAGCCAACCAGGAAGTAGAACATCATCACTACGTAACCTCGCCAGCCCAACGTTCCCCAGAGAATGACTCCCAAAATCCAGGCGTGAATGTATCCCGCTGGGGTCAGGAGCTTTTTGGGGGCAAAATAGGCGATCGCCAGCAAAACTGTATTTAGTCCAATTCCAATTAGCCAGGGGGTGAGGAGATTGAGGTAGGAGGGCATGGCGTTGGGGGTAGGGGATTGGAGCAATTTTCTATCGAATTTTTACGAAAAGCTACCATAGGTTGAAGTATCCAGTAGCCATGTTATCGGGAGATGAGCGATCCTACTTTAAATAATGTGGAAGCAAAATTGGCAGGGTTAAGGAGATTGACCTGGAAACCGATTGTTCAGGTTGGGGAAAGTCCGGTTGATGCCTCCAAAACATCAGGGAAGGTGTGGTTGACTCCAGGCGAAATTTGGCCGACCTGTCCCAATTGCCAGAACCCAATGCGGCTTGTGCTTCAGCTCAATCTCCAAGCGTTACCTGTTTCCTTGAATCAGCAGTTTGGGGAAGGTTTGTTGCAACTCTTTTGTTGTGAAAGCGATTTTGAGATTCACACAGGCGAATATATCTCAGTACTCTCCAGTAGCGTTCGTTCCGAGTTTCAAATCGTTGCCTACACAACCGACATGAGTGAAACGGTTGTTGACACTTTTGATTTGGATGGTTCCGACGCGACAGAAACCTCAATTCCAGAAATTCGCCCTTGTCGGATGTGGGCTTGCGAAGCGTTTTCTAGCAGTCAACTAATTAGAATTGTTCAGCCACAAGAAGGTTCAGCAGATGTTCCGGTGCCTGCAATGGAGGAGAATTTTCCTGCAAAACAAATCGTTGGTTGGCAGGAAAGTCAGGAATATCCAAACATTGAAGAGCTTGAAACTTTTGGTATTGCTTTGAATGACCAGGAAATCGAGCTTTTACTCCAAAGCGAGCTACATCCTCAAGCCGGAGATAAGTTAGGTGGTTGGGTCGGTTGGGCGCAGGCTGTTGATTATCCTTCCTGTCCGATCTGTAATCAAGCCATGAATCAGCTTATTTTTCAGCTTGAGTGGAGTCACGGCACAAATTTTCCTTATCCTCATGATGGTTTGGGCGTTGGATATTTAGTGCAATGTCCGGGGCATCGAGAACAGGTTACTTTTTTCTGTCAATTCACATGAGGCGTAAACGAGGGTGTTATGCAACAGACTTTATTTCACCTGGCTTTTCCGGTGAGCAACTTGGAACAGACCAGGGAGTTTTATGTGGATGGATTGGGCTGTGAGCCAGGGCGGGAAGGGGGGCGATCGCTCATCCTCAATCTCTACGGACACCAAATTGTGGCACAGGTAACGCAGGAACCGCTGATGCCGCAAAAGGGAATTTACCCCAGACATTTTGGCTTAGTGTTTACTGCTGAAGCGGACTGGGAAGCGTTGTTAGAAAGAGCGCAACACAAAGGGCTGAAGTTTCATCAACAGCCCAAGCACAGATTTGTTGATTCACCCCTAGAACACTGCACCTTCTTTTTAGAAGATCCGTTCTACAACCTGCTGGAGTTTAAGTTTTACTGTCATCCCAGCGCTATTTTTGGAGAGGCAACATTTGCTCAAGTCGGAGATCCGGGCTAGGCAACACTTGCAGCGGTTCTGACAAAGCATCCGCAACAGCTTTCAGGCATCTAGCATCTGTCACCATCTGAGGATGACTGGGAACAGAGAGGATCACTTCACGACCAACGGGCAGTCTGGAACTCACGGCAGGCAAGATCATTAGATCCATCGGTGTCCAGATCGAGGTGAAGTTGATTTGTGCCAGCGCTGCCACGTCTTGATTTAGGTCATACAAGAAGGCGCTATTTCGCTGCATCTGGTTGCCGCCCAAGTTGGGGCGAAAGTAAGCTGTCCAGGTGCCATTGTGAGGAGACGAAATTGTGACAAATCGCTGCACACGGTCAATTCCACCCAAACGCTGCACGTAATAGCGGCTAACAATCCCACCCATGCTAAATCCGATCAGGTCAACTGGCTGGTCAGGCGCAAAGTTTTGCTCAATGTAATTTGCAACCTGATGAGCTAGTCTGTCTAACCCGACGCTGCCATTATTGGGGATCAAGTCCAGGCTGTGAACTGTCCAACCTCCTTGGTGAAGATAGGAGGTCATGCGGTTGAACAGGATAGCAGTGTCGTCAATGCCGTGAATTAGCAAAACCGGATTACGAGAGGGGGAGTTGCTCATGGGAAAGTGGAGTGATGTATCTCTAGCTTAGACAGCGGCGATCGCTCCTATGTCTTTGGGAGGACACCTGCTGCAATGGCATAAGGGAAGGATGAAATAAGGCGGAGGTAATCACGTACTCCCTTACCCTACTCTCTATCATCTGTTGAACGGGAAGGTTGCCCAGCCATGAAAACGAGGCGATCGCCTTCCTGATCAAGGGGATCAGGAAAGCCCAGGTAAAACAAATAGGTTAAGGAAAGAATGGGAGATTCTGGCGGCAAAGGATTAACGGTCAAGCCACCCCAAGTATTCAAAACAACGGTAGGGGCAATCCGCCATTCAAAAGAACGGTTGAAACTGAAGGCGGGTTTGCTCAACTCACTCGCAACGTTAGTCTTTTCTGTTTTGAGAGGAACAAACTGAATTTCTTTAACAGAATTAGTGGATTGATTAGTAGAAGTGCTGGAACTGGTAGTCTCCCTGACGGGACTACTTCCTTCTACTGGCTTAATTCTTTCTACTAAACCGGCGTTCTCGGTTTTCTCAATCAAATTGTTTGTCTTGATTGGCTGGTCTGCCCTAGTTAGCCCTACTTTTACACCCAGAGCAGAAATGGGCGTTTCCGTTGCTGGTTGGACAGACGGACTTGGTTTTGACTTTGGCTCCAACTCATTTGCATGTTGGGCACCGTAAGCGAACTGCAACTGTGCCCGGTTAGATACTCGTAAATTAAAGACAATGCCTGCACTGATGGCAGTTTGAGAAGTTGGACTGACGGCGGGCGATCGCCCTCTCAGTTTTTGCTTACGAATTGAGTCAGGATTATAAGATGGCTTCCAATCGAAGCGGTAGGGCTCGACGTTGAGGATGACGCGATCGTCTACTACCAAACGATATCTCGGTGCTGTTTCAGCTTCATTAGCAAAGCTTGTATCCAAATTATTATCGATACTATTGGTATTGGCACTAGCTGAAGCAGTACTAGCTGGGTTAAGTGTTTGCGGTGCATCGGACTCAGGCAAATGGGGATCAGAATCTAAGGTGACATCCCTTAGTGAATCGGGTTGTGCCGCTTCAAGTTGTGTTTGAGAAAGTTCTGTCTCCTGATTCGATTCTGGAACTGCGGGATCAGTAGATAAGTCATCTCCATCCCCAGGAACTTCTTCTGTTAGGTCATCTTCAGACAACAGTAGGTCAATCCACTCGTCGGATGTCCAGTGATCAAGGTCGTCTTGAGCCAGCCGCTCGATCAGGTTTACTTCTGCTTCAGACGCTCCATAGAGACGAGGAGAATTCTCGGTCCATTCATTTTCAGACTGATTCAAAGATTCATTGAACAACTCACGATCTGATTCGTGGTCTGATTGATTACTTGATTCACTTGGCGACTCAACAGGCAAATTCTCAGAGTGTTCATTAGGGAATTCTGCATTGGGAGCGATCGCCTCAAATGCAGGATTTTCAGTTGGCTCATCCAATTCTTCAGTTGACTCAGTTTCTTCAACTGTCTCAATTAACTCAATCGGTTCAGAGAAAGCTGCGGGAGAAATAGGACTTGCTTCAGTTACAGCAGCAACCGATTTGTCCGATTTTTCATCCAGTTCTAGTGGCTCCTCTGATGGAGAGGAAACTATTTCATCGGCTCGATCAGCAACTGGAACAGACTCAATCTCTGCTTCTAAAGGTTCAGGTGGAGTAGGGGCGATCGCAGAATCCGTTTCTAAGGGCTCGACGGAAGCAGGGGCGATCGCTTCCGGTACAGGAGCAGAAAAATCTGGAGCAAATGGCTCTGGAGGGCTGACGGAAGGCACAGGAGCAACTGGGGCAATTTCCTCCACTGTCTCCACTATTTGCTCTGGCTGAGCAACCTGCACTTCCACCACAATCGATTCTGGTGTCTGTAAATCCGTTTCAATGGCAGGAGATGAATCGGGGATCGATTCGGTGGGCTGGTTGGCGATCGCTGGAGGAACTAACAGCGCTACCGAAGCTCCAGACAGCAGCAAGATATTTTTTGGATTCACAACTCTCTCCCTGAAGCACTGCAATCCTGGCTTAAGCTTCCAACCCGGTGCGGGCGATCGCAAACTGAAACAATTTCTAGCACAGGATTGACCGCGTGTTACAGCAATCGTGATTTACGTGGAGAAATATCACCGTCTGCGTATAGTCTTAAAAGGAAGGCAACCCCCCTCGTTGAAGTTGGCTATCATGCCTCTGTAGAATCAGCGCCAGGTTTTAGGAAACGCTTGCTATGGCAAATGAGGAACAACTCACTCTACTCAAACAAGATGTCGGTCGCTGGAATCAGTGGCGACAAGAAAATCCACAAGTGACTCTTGACTTTAGCAGTTGCGACTTGAGCAAAAGCAAACTTGCTGGGGCTGACCTCAGTGGAGCCAATCTGCAAAACTCAGACTTCAGCGGTGCTGACCTCAGCAAGGCCGACCTGCACAGTACTGACTTTAGCGGTGCTGACCTCAGTGGAGTTGACTTGAATCAGGCCAATTTAAGCAATGCCAACTTGAGCAGCGCTAACTTACTCGCCGCTTATTTGAGCGGTGCGACCCTCTGTTATGCCGACCTCAGCGAAGTCCGGCTTAACAGAGCAGATTTAAGCAGTGCTGATTTGAGTGAAGCAAACTTGCAAAACGCTATTTTGCTTGGAGTTGACCTAAGCAGCGCCAACTTAAGCAGCGCTAACCTGAGCCAGTCCGAGTTAAGTCGCTCTGAGTTGAGTCGGGCTGATTTAAAACAGGCAAATCTAACCAGCGCCAACTTAAACAATGCCAGATTGCTCAACGCCAACCTCAGTGGAACCAACCTCAGTGAAGCTAACTTAACTAGCGCTCGGTTAAATCGGGCTGACTTAAGCGACGCCAACTTGTCTAGCGCTAACCTAAATCAGGCTAATCTATTGGGAGCAAAACTTCCGCGTGCCAAGCTGAGTGGAGCTAATCTTAGTAATGCCAACTTAAGCGGGGCTGACCTACAACAGGCAACTTTGGAGGGAGCTAACTTGAGTGACGCAAATTTACAGGATGCTCATTTAGAAGAAACTGTCCTGGAAGGGGCTGATTTAAGCCGAACTATTATGCCAGATGGCACTGTCAGAGACTAATTTTAGTCATGGTTTCTTGAACTTTGCCGCCTGTCGATCAGGAATCAACAGCTGTTGAATGTAATTTTTGGATGAAGGTACTCATATTTCCATCTAAAAATTACGTTCTGCTCAATCTCACGCAGTAAGACTAAGAAGGGCGACTACAGATTTGCCTGCGATCGCCCCTCGTTCCAAATAGCAACGCACAATTTCGTCGAAAGCAGACAGAATAGCACCTTCTGAGTTTGAGAAATTTTGCAGCGGATTTGGGCACGATTATACTAGGTCATTAAGTCGCACGTTCTAGTGCAGACCCAAAGACTCATCCCCTCTTATCTCTTCTCTTCTCACATCCATTAGCTATGAATCGTAAACCTAATAGGAATCACTTCCCATTGTGGAGCTATCTCAACCAGCCGCTGTTCAGCGCTCAGAAACCACTAATCCTCCGTCCTCGAAGATTTTGGTATTCTCACAACGTTCGACACCTGGAACGCTGTTTGCAAAACGCCTACCGGCCGGAAGAGCATTTTCGTAGCTAAAGGTTACTTAAACGCCCACTCATCCATTAACATCTCTTGTTCGTATCTAGAATAGGGCGTTTCGATTTGAACCCGCTTCTACCAAAAGCATTACTTAGCTCATGAATAGAAATAATTCATGAACATAAATAAACAGGGAGGGGGCGCAATACGTCCCCTTTTTGCTTTTAAGGGGGGTGCTGCGCCAAGCCTTTCTGCAGCAACTCCGTTACCTGGGTCAAAGTTCCAGATTTCTGCTTTTGATTCCGGAATTGCTACCAATCCGTAGGAAAAGTGATACGACAACCTGGGAGTCCTGGAGATTGGCTAATTAAGAAGATTTCGCAGGATTGAGGGGGGAGTCTGGAGTTGTGCTTCCGTCTCAGCCTATGTTGCCTGACTTTACACGCTGTTTGATTGAGCAACGGAGATAAGAGAATCGTGGCACTAACACCTACCTACTGCCTTGAAGGGGCTGAAAACACAAGAATTGCACTTTCACAAGAAAAGTTAAGGACCATCTTCAACCAAGTCGAAGCCGAGCTTTATCACAGTGAAACCTACCGTCGGGCTTTGTCGAGCTTACAAAAAACTGTAGGAGAGGCGATCGAAGGACCTCAAGCACTGATCAAATCAGCTTGCAGAGAGGCAATTCGTTTAGCTCTCCGTCAGCTTGTCAAACAATATCAGGTACCTGCAACTGCCAATCAGTCGGAGGTACAACATGCTGCTAGCCTGTTGAGCCAGCAGGAGGGCATTTCCTCTGCCCAAGAGCCTATCCAAGACAGTATTCCTCAAGCCATCTCAAACTTGCGTGAAAAGTCTGAGGTAGCTTCGTCGAGTGGTTTGGCAATTTCGCCAAAGGCAGAACTGCGTTCAAAATCAAAGCGATCGCGTGCTGGCATCTTGGCGAAGGTTGATCCCAGTAAGCCTGATGCGACCGCTCAGCCTTCTAGCCCACCGCGCGAGATTTTAGTGCGACAAATTGGTCAAGAACTGCGCCATGCCCGTCAAGCTAAATCTCTTTCTCTTAACCAACTTCATAGCCTTACCTGGATTCCAATTCATCAACTCAAGGCATTGGAAGACGGTCAGGTTGAGCAATTGCCCGAAGACGTTTATGTGCGCGGTTTTATTCGACGTGTGGGAGATGCTTTAGAGCTAGATGGGGCAACCATGGCGGAGGCTTTGCCAGCTCCTGACACCGCTAAGACGGTGCTTCCCTCCTGGCAAATTTCAGACGAAACGTCTTCCTGCTTGCGTCCTGTCCACCTATATTTTGGATATGCAGCATTGATGGCAGGAGCCGTAGGAGGACTAGCATGGATGGCTCAGCAGCCTTTCCCGGATGGGGCATTTAACCCTGAGCCGGACTCCTCACAGGAACTCGCTCAAACGACTAGTCGAAATCAGCGGCTGGACGTGATTCCAGGAATGAGAGCAAGTGGGGCAGGGGCGATCGCCGGAACAGATCTAGCTCCACCAGAAACGATGCCATTCTAGGTTCATTCTCAACACAGTAGCTATTCGCTGATGGGGGGTGAAGCCCCCTAACACCTGGCGCTTCTTCCGGTCTTAGGATGACTCTGGGTTATGATGGCTGTGAGGTTGCTGGACAACTTGTCAAGGCGACATTGGGAGATTTTGGCTTCCTACTTCGCTTACCTAGACGCTGGTATTGCTGAAGCGGTATGCTGCTAGGGCGATCGTTTTAACGCCTAAACAAGGAGCATCCTGGTAAGCACAGGTTAGGTTGTGTTCTTAGCTGAACGCTTCATTAAGTTGCTTAGCGCTGGAAGATGCTCTAAATAGGGCATTTGCTTAACCAGACAAGCTGTTGCCAGCACCCCTCGCCTCCCCAATCAAGCGTTTATTGACCTCAGAGTTTGAGTATGATGGCTTCATGGAAGACCGGTACAGCCCCCGTGAATCCCGCAACGATTCACTGATTCGATCTGCTCCTTTTTTCGACGGTTTGCCAGAAGCCCTTGTAGATAAGGCGACTGCTCACGTTGTTATTCGGAGCCACCCGCCGAATCAGGTAATTTTGCTGGAAAACGACTGGGGTAGCTCAGTCTACTTCATCCTGGAAGGGTGGGTAAAGATTCGGACTTACAACTTGGATGGAAAGGAAGTCACACTCAATATTCTGGGTAAGGGCGAAGTCTTTGGTGAAATGGCTCCTCTAGATGAGGTGCCACGCTCAACGGATGTAATTACATTAGCTCCAACGGCGATCGGCAACATGCCTGCCCAAGATTTTGTGCAGCTAATCAACTCAGAGCCCCAAGCGGGTATTCGGTTAGCTCAGCTAATGGCGCGACGACTGCGTCAGGTCAATCGACGGTTGAGACTGCGAGAGTCAGATAGCGTTTCGCGGGTAGCAGACATTCTCCTATTTTTGGCGGATGGTCAGGGAAAGCGGGGAGAGCAGGGAATTGAGATTCCAAACTTACCCCACCGCGAACTCAGCAGCCTTAGCGGACTGGCACGGGAGACGGTAACTCGCGTGCTGAGTAAGCTAGAGCGTAAAGGGCTGATCCTGCGCGAACGGGATATTCTCTGTATTCCTGATGTTTATGCTTTGGAGCGTCTGTTGGTTTAGTAGGGACTGGGAGTTGGAGGCTAAGGCAAGAAGGTACTGCCTCATCCTTCTACTTCACTTGCCGAGGTAATTCCACTCGAAAGGTTGAACCCTGCCCAGGGCTGCTCTCAACGCTGATGTCGCCGCCCATAATCCGAATTAGCCAATCTGCGATCGCCAGACCCAGTCCCGCACCAGAATAGCGTCGGGATTGGCTTTGGTCTGCCTGCCGAAACCTTTCAAAGATGTGGGAAAGGTCGCCTTTGCTAATGCCGATCCCGGTGTCCTGGATTGTGATCAGAGCGCGATCGCCAGAAATCGGCTCTAGCGACACTAGAATTCCACCGGACTCAGTAAATTTGATCGCATTGGAGATTAGGATGACCAGAATTTGATGGAGCCGAGTGCGGTCGTTTGAGACCATTAGCATTTGCAGGTCGGATTGCACCTGTAAGGACAACCCTTTTTGCTCGGCTTGCGATCGCATCTCTTCAACTGTGGCTCTAATTAAAAGCCCTAAATCTAGATTTTCTGGATTTAAGGCTAAATACCCCGCTTCTAGGTTAGAGAGATCAAGAATGTTGTTGATCAGTGAGAGCAGGTTTCTGCCATTACTTAAAATCCGCTGCAGCATGTCTTCCTGAGAAGAATCGCTGAGATAACGACGCTGACGCAGCAACAGTTGAGAGAATCCGATAATCGCATTCATCGGAGTTCGCAGCTCGTGCGAGATAGTTGCTAAGAACTGCGACTTGAGGCGGGCACTTTGTTGAAGCTGCTGCTGCTGCTGCTGAATCTGCTGCTGTTGTTGCGCCAGTTTAGAGGTTTGCTGGAGCAGTAGCTCATTTTGAGCCGTTAAGTGATTTTCCTGCTCCTTCAAAGTATTTAGAGGTTGAGCTTGTTGAGAGGCGATCGCTCCCTGCGTCAGCAGGTTGGCAGACTGTCCAATAACGCTTGCTATTGTTGATACACCCTGCCAAGCCGCGTAGCTTGGCACTACCTCAACGCCTTCACCTTCATCTCTCAGTTGAATTCCATCTGGCTGCATTGCTAAAGGCAAGTGGGTATGAATTGCGCCCCAAGCTTCAATTTGACCTGTGCTGCTCAAAGGAACAAGCTGAACCAGAAATTTTTGACATGTACCATTCGGCTGAAATAAACGGTAAATTAGGGTGAACTGGTTTGCAGCAATCTCAGCCTGCTGCCAGAGGCTTAAAAACCGATCGCGGTCCTGTGGATGAAGGGCTTGGAGGAAATCCTGCTTCAGCGATGCTGCCATTGTCAAGCCAGTGTAGCTGCACCAGTGCTGATTCACCCAAACAACCGATTTATTCGCATCTGCTAGCCAGATGAGGTGGGGGATAGCTTGAAGCAACTGCTGCTGCCTAGTTTCATAAGCCTGCAAACGCAATCTCAGTTGCTCCACCTCAACTGAAGGCGGTTCTTCTACTGGAGAGGGGGTAGACTCAGACATCTGCTGATTGAAAGCAGGATTCATAACGTTCTTGTTTTAAAAGCAACAGGTCGCTAAACCGTACATCCAGTTCGGTAGTCGTATGTTACCTCTCGGTTTAGGTTGGACGTGGAGGCACAAATTAGTGGACTTCTAGACAAACGGCTCGATTGCTACACTTCGTATCGTTGAACCCATGAAGCTGGCTCACTTGTCGGTATAGTCGATATAGTTGGCTAGCCGTTAGCTAGTCTAGATACATTCTTCAACTGCTCCCCTTCCTTTGCCATCGTCACAAAGTTGCAGAAAGTTGCACAAATGAGATCATGAGTGAAATTTACGTTGCCCTGATTGAAGATCATGACCTGACGCGAGTTGGAATGCGAACTGCCTTACAACAGCAACAAGGTGTAAAAGTGGTTGGCGAAGCAGCCAACGCCACAGAAGGATTACAGTTACTACAGTCTTCCAAGCCCGATGTCGCGATTGTGGACATTGGCTTGCCAGATATGGATGGGGTTGAGCTGACTCGCCGCTTCCGCGATTTTCAGGCGAGCTCAGAAGAGACTAAGACAAAAGTTTTAATTCTGACTCTAAATGACAATGAAGAGACTGTTTTGGCGGCTTTTGCGGCAGGGGCAGATTCTTACTGCATGAAGGATGTCAGCCTTGACAAGCTGATGGAAGCGCTGCAAGTGACCCATGAAGGCAATAGCTGGATTGATCCGGCGATCGCCCGAATTGTGCTATCTCAAGCCCGTCAACCCCAGCCCGCTGCCGTCGAGGTAGAGCCGACCGTTGCGATCAATGCCGCTGCCCCAGAATACAACCAGATTCTAGAGACCTATCCTCTGACCGAGCGTGAGCTAGAGGTGCTAGAGCTAATTGTGGCGGGCTGTAGCAATGCGGCGATCGCTGACCGTCTTTACATCACTGTAGGCACCGTCAAAACGCACGTCCGCAACATTCTCAACAAGCTCTGCGCTGATGACCGCACTCAGGCTGCTGTTCGGGCACTTCGCTCTGGGCTAGTTGGCTAAAGCTCATCTCTTATCGTTTGAGTCGGGGCAGTTTTGGTCAAGCACACAAAAAGCGCTTGACCTATTTGTGTGGTAATCAACATATAGCAGAGGCATCTACTGTTTAATATCCGGTAGAACATTAGAAGAATTGCTGATGTCGTCTCTGAATCTATGTCTTTGCCATCCAATTCAGTCAAACTATCTACACAGCAGACTTCAATTAGAAGTTTTGCCATTTTTGGTTGAGAATTTCTTGCGATCGCGTCACACGATTGGGGGAGTGAAGTAACCGCATGACTCAAGCAGGCGAGAGCAAGCTGAGATTAATGGTTGTAGATGACGAATCTGACAACCTTGACTTGCTCTATCGAACCTTTAGGCGTGAGTTTGACGTGTTCAAGGCGGAGAGCGCACTGATCGCCCTGAGACTTCTAGACCAGGAAGGGGAGATGGCAGTGATCATCTCCGACCAGCGAATGCCAAAAATGAGCGGCACTGAGTTTCTGAGCCGCACGGTTGAGCGTTTCCCCGATACGATTCGGATTGTATTAACAGGCTACACGGATGTCGAAGACCTGGTAGGCGCAATTAATACAGGCAAGGTTTTCAAATACATCACCAAGCCTTGGAATCCGGACGAACTGAAGCGGGTGGTGCAACAGGCGGCTGATACGTACCGGGTCGTCAAGCAGCGCACAACTGAGCTACAGCGTGCCCTACGACGAGAATCCCTATTTAACGCTGTCACCACTGCGATTCGAGAGTCTTTGGACTACCGCAGTATGCTGCAAACCGTCGTCAACACGATTGGTCGAACTTTTACTGCCGATGCCTGTGTTCTTCGCCCTGTTGAAAGTGTGGGTGATCCCATCCATCACCGTCTGCTAGACGAAGTTTTCTCCTACAGAACTGAAGCATCCGCCGCAGAATTAAGCCAGAACGACGCGAATCAACCAGGAGCAATTGCCCCAGTCGCATTAAAAGAAGCGATCGCCACCCGCCAGATCCAGATCATCCCAGCCGAACACCAAACAGCACCCTACAACCAACTCATTGTTCCGCTCAGCTACCAGCAAGATTTTCTAGCCATTCTTGTGCTTTATAGGGGGAGCGATCGCCTCTGGAGTGCCGAAGAAATCGAGCTGATTGAAGGCGTTTCTCAACAGGCATCCCTAGCCATCTCCCAGGCAAAGCTTTATCAGCAGATTCAAGAACAGACTGAGCAGATGCGAACAGAGCTAGCCGTAGCCCGACAAATTCAAAGCAACCTGCTACGTCAAACCCTACCCGAAGTAGAAGGAGTTAAAGTTCAAGCGTGCTGCTATCCTGCTCGCGAAGTCGGGGGAGATTTTTTTGAAGTTTATCAGCATCCCCAGGGCGACCTCTGGCTAGCTGTTGGAGACGTTTCTGGCAAAGGTGTGCCTGCGGCTTTATTTATGGCCAGTGCGATCTCAGTGCTGCGGCGTGAGCTATCTCAAGAAAACCCGCCCGCACCCAACCTTGTCATGCGCCATCTCAACAGCAGCCTTTCAGAAGATTTGGTGGGAAGTAACTGTTTCATCACGATGGTCTTGGCCCGATACACGCCCTCGACCCAGCAATTGGTATACGCAAATGCAGGACATATCTATCCTCTGATCTGGTCACCGCAGCAAGTCCTGGCTCTAGCAAATAAGCCAGACGTGACTGTAGAGCCAACTTATTTAGAAGTGCGTGGAGTTCCTCTGGGTATCCTGCCAGTATGGCAAGCTGCTGCTGAAGAACTTACCTTAAAATCGGGGCAAATCTTGTTACTCGCCAGTGATGGCATCACAGAAGCGACCGTTTCAGACGAAACAATTGGAACTAGCCAGCAATCAACTCGCTCAATGCTGAAACAATCAGGGCTTTGGAGACTGCTCATCCAACAACAAGGTGAGCTTAGCCTAACCCACCTACTTACCAAAATTCGCGCTCATCATAAAGTTCAGGAAGATGACCAAACCATTCTTTCTCTGGAGGTTCTGTAGTTAATGAGAACTGAACTGCATGTACCGAGCGATCTCAAGTTTTTGACAATCGTTGAAAACTGGCTTTTAGGTTCCCTGGAATCTGAGTTAGGCAATGAAGTTGATTGGCCACGTCAGTCTAATCGGCTTCGCCTGGTTTTGGTAGAAGCTTATTCCAACGTAGTACGTCACGCTCACCGCGATCAGCCCAACTTGCCTGTGCTGATTCGCCTAGAGCTTCGAAATCGGGATATCTGCCTGGAAATTTGGGATCATGGGAAGGGGTTTGACCTATCTACATATCTGCCGCCCACTCCAGAAGACCAGCAAGACGGAGGGTATGGCTGGCTAATTCTTAACCGTCTGATGGATAAGGTAGAATACCGGCTTCAAGTTAATGGGCGAAACTGTCTCAGACTAGAAGCAACCTTGTCCAATCAAGAACAACATTAAACTCGCAGAAAGATTGAGGGACAATAGCCAGACGCACTTCGTTAAACCGCTTTGCATCTATCCACCCTATCTGTTGCCCGATGCCTGCTTCTTTAACTAACCGAGCTGTGATTTGAAACTGTAAGGTTGAGGCGGAACGATACATCCCACAGCAAAAAATCCACATGGCTTCAGTCGTTCAAAAAAGCTGAGTATGAGGCTAAATATGAGGCGTTTTGGGTAGATTGGGGAGAAGGGTTAAAAAGGTAAGCCAAATCAAAAGTGCAAAGATGCCGACCATAGTTCACCTGTAGTGTGTGAAGAACTAAGCGTTGCTACATAAACTTCACTGATTTTCACTCCTGTAACACCTTTACCCCATCTATCCAATTGCTCATCTTTTGCAATGGAATAAGGTGCGTATCCTCCTCACAAAAAATCCTCAACAATAGACACCCTGCGCCACCATTCACGCTTCAAAAAATGATTCATACAGGGAGTCTAGTGCAGACAAAGGCGGGACTGTTTAGGACACCTTTCTGTAAAGTAGCATGAGAGATTTTTTAAGCTGTCGTCTAGGAGACATCCGTAGGGAAAACTGAGGCAAAAGGTTTAGGAATGCAGCTATGAAGAAGATTTGGGTCAGACTTGAGATTTGGAGTCTATCTCATTTACCAGCTTTGCCGATCGTGAGACTACACAACCAGCTCAAGCACCTCGAACGCTGTTTTCAGGTTTCCTGTGTGCAGGAATGGGAGTAATGGGAAGGTAGCATTCACATCGGCAGTTCGATGATAAATTCTGTGCCTAGACCGGAGGCAGAAAGGCAGGTGATGGTACCGCCGTGTTTTTCAACAATAATTTGGCGACTGATAGGGAGTCCTAACCCTGTTCCCTTATCTAAGGGCTTAGTGGTAAAGAGGTAGTCAAAGATTTGCGATCGCACCTCTTCTGTCATGCCAGGGCCGTTATCTTCAATGCCAATGATCACCTTGTCCTCATAGTCAGCCACTTTGGTGTAGATCGTGATTGTGGCGGGTGATGATTTAGAGAATTTCAGATTTTTTGCACTGGGTTCATCAAACGCATCGATCGCATTGGCGATGATATTCATAAACACCTGGTTGAGCTGGGTGGGGTAGCACTTGACCAGAGGCAATGAGCCATAGCGCCTGTTAACCCGAATGGCGCAACGCTGTCCATTTTCCTTGAGCCGATGTCTCAAGATCATCAGCGTACTGTCGAGTCCTTCATGGATGTTGACAGCGACTTGGATGGAATCTCCTCGTGAAAAAGTTCTCAAAGACTTGCTGATGCTGCAAATCCGGTTGGTGCCTTCGGTCATGGAACCTAGCAGTTTGGGCAAGTCTTCGCTGACATAGTCCAGGTCGATCGCCCGAATTTGGGCATCGATTTCTAAAGGTGGCGTGGGGTAGTGCTTTTGGTAAAGTTGCAGCAGCTTCAGCAATTCTTGGGTATAGCGGCGAGCATACTTGAGGTTGCCTGCAATGAAGTTGACGGGATTGTTGATTTCGTGGGCGACTCCGGCAACGAGCTGTCCTAAAGTAGACATTTTTTCACTCTGAACCAGCTGAAGCTGGACTTGTTTGAGTTGTTCAACCCGCACTTCCAGTTCAGAGTTTGTCCCCTCTAGCGCTACAAATGAAGCTTGCAGTTGACGAGATAGCTGGTTAAAGGATTTTGCCAAGATTCTAATTTCGTCGGCTCCGTTAATTTCTACTTCTGCATCTAGCGGTTGATTGACAAAATCAGGTTGGGCAACGTGTTTAGTTAATCCTTTGGAGGCTTCACTGAGTTGCAGGATGGGCTGAGCGATCCACTGAGCAGTGAGAGTGCCAAGGGCGATCGCCACTAGCAGCGCCACAAAACACAGCATGACTGTGGTGCGAGTGTTGGCATGAATTTGGGACATGAATTCAGACTCAGGCACCACCACAAAAATTAGCCAGTCCAGTCCTTTGCCATCCTGAAAGGCAGTCACTCGCAAAAAGTGACGGTTTCCTGCTGAGCCTTGAGCGGAGGTATCCTCCAGGACAAAATTCATCTGGGTTTGAGACTGAATTTGCTCCACTGAGCCAAAGGATTCATTCACATGCTCAGCGGTTGCTCGAATAAACTCGTTCTGGCTTTCCGTTGCCTGGATGCGCTCTGGCTGCCCCTCAGAATTTTCTGCAAGAGGCTCAGCGGTGGAACTGGCAACCAGTAGCCCTGACCGCTCCATGATGAAGGTTTGCCCTGCTTTATCAGCATGTAAGCTGTGGAGAAATTGGTTGATGTCGTTGAGAAACAGGTCTACACCCACAACTCCGGCGATCGCTCCAGCATCGTCGTAGACCGGCAAACTTGCTGTAATCACCAACTGGGACGTATCAAAGTCGGGGTAGATTTCGCTCCAGCTTGCTTCGTTGGAGTTTGCTGCTACAGGGTACCAAGGACGACTTTGGGGCTGATAGGGATCTGGGTCAGTCTCTAGAAACTCGACTCTGTTGGTTTCAAGATTGAGCGTGTAATAGAAAGTTTGATAGTCATTTTGCTTTTGGTTGAGAGCCAATCGCAGTTCCCGATTGTGACCCTGACGAGTCACACCAATGAATTCTCCATCTTGCTGAGTGGCGTAGTAAATCCAGCTAATGGTTTCAAAATGCTGAATTTGCTGCCAGAGATATCGCTTGCTCTGCTCAGATTGAATCTCTAGCTCGCCTCGCTGCACTGCATCTACATTGATCTGGTTAATCAGTTGAGGCGTTGCTAGATAGGTCGTGAGATGCTGCTCGATGCGAGCGGCTGTTTCTTCTTGCAGTTCCGTGGCGAGTTCACTGACCGCTTTTTGTCCATTTCGCAAAGACAGCCAGCCGACTAACCCCACGACTGCAAACATCTGCAAGACGAAGGGCACAACCAGAATCAAGTGTAGCGGTAGCTTTTGCGGAACTCTGGAAAGCTGACGAGCCAGAAATTTTTGCGGCATCGGTCGTGATCAAGCGATCGGGTTGGAGAGACTAAAACGCTAGATGCCCCAGTGACAAGATCTTTGAAGTTTTGCAGAAGTTTAACAGTCTTTCCCTATACGTTTCTACTTCCGATCTGGATGCAAATCCGCTTAAAGTGACTCAAGTCATAAGATTTGTCATCCATTAAGCAAATTAATTACTAGACTTCCTGTATGAATCATTTCTTACAGCCATTCTCGGATGTATAAACCACAAATCCCTGTAGGGGCGGTTCGCGAACCGCCCCTACAGGGATTTGTGGTTTATACAGATGTCTCTACAGGAAGGTGTTGTGACGAGGGTATTTGCTTAGACCTTGCTAAGGTACTGGTGGATGAATTGGACAGCGATCGCCCCTTCTCCAACCCCCGAAGCAACCCGTTTGACGGAACCGTAACGCACATCTCCGGCGACAAAGATGCCAGGGACGCTGGCTTCTAGCAGGAATGGGTTGCGGTCTAGTGTCCAACCGCGTGGTCGCTGGCGCTCGCGCAGCAGGTCTGGTCCGGTTAGAACAAAGCCTTTTTCGTCCCGTTCGACGACACCGCTGAGCCAATCGGTTTGAGGACTGGCGCCAATGAAAATAAACAGCGATTTGGCAGGAACGTGCTGCGTTTCGCCCGTCTGGGAATTGGCGATCGCAATTTTCTCTAAATGCCCATCGCCCTGCACCTCGACAACGCTGCAATAGGGACAGACTTTGATGTTGGGCGTTGATTCGATCTGGTGAATGAGATATTGAGACATGCTGTTCACGAGGGATTCGCCCCGCACCAGCATTGTCACCTGACTGGCATAGCGAGAGAAATACATCGCTGCTTGACCGGCCGAGTTTGCACCACCGACGATGTAGACATGTTCACCCTGACAGGCGATCGCCTCCGTCATTGCTGCACCGTAATACACTCCTGCCCCAGTCAAGGGTTCGCTGCCTGGCACATCTAGTTTGCGATAGGATACGCCTGTCGCAATCATCAGTGCGTGGCAGCTAATCTCCGTACCATCTACTAGTTTGAGGATGCGGTAGGGGTCTTCCACCCGAACTCCAACGGCTTCTTGGGGAGACAAGATTTCTACGCCAAAGCGTTTGGCTTGCGTCACGGCCCGACGAGCCAGATCGTTACCCGAAAGCCCCACTGGAAAGCCAAGGTAGTTTTCGATGCGAGAGCTTGAACCCGCTTGCCCACCGGGAGCCTGGCGCTCGATCATCAGCGTGCTTAATCCCTCAGAGGCACCATAGACGGCAGCGGCCAGTCCAGCCGGGCCACCACCCACAATTACTAGATCATAAAAGGGGCGATCGGCTTGAGTTTTCAGCCCGATTTTGGTGGCAATTTCAGCATTAGAGGGCTGGCTGAGGTGTGAACCATCCGGGAACACAATGGTAGGTAGCCGTATGGCATCTTCTCGTCCTGCGTTGGCGTAGGACAATAGCTGGGTTGCCTCTTCCGATTGCTCAAAATCGAGCCATTGATAGGGCACCTGGTTGCGTGCCAAGAAATCCTTCACCTGGTGAGATTGGGGCGACCAACGGTTGCCAATGACCCGAATGCCTTCAAAAGGTGGACGAAAGGATGCTTGCCAGTCATCCAGTAAGTCATCCAACACAGGATAAAGCCGCTCTTCTGGAGGGTCCCAAGGTTTGAGCAAATAGTAGTCGAGCTTAGCTGCATTGATTGCCTGAATGGCTGCATCCGTGTCTGCGTAGGCAGTTAGCAAAACCCGTTTGGCATCCGGGAAAATTTCCATTCCCTGTTCTAAAAATTCAACGCCCGTCATTTGAGGCATTCGTTGGTCTGCCAAAAACAAAGCGACGGATTCATTTCGCAGGCTAAGCTGCTGAGCAGCTTCTAGAGCTGCTGCCCCGGAGTCTGCCCGCACGACTCGGAAGCGATCGCCATATTGATGTCGCAGGTCACGGGCGATCGCCTGCAACACTTCAGGATCATCATCAACGGTCAAGATTGCAGGTTTAGCCATGAGTAATCTGGAGTCTAGATATCTAGTTCAGCAAGCCGCAACACATTCACTATAGGATGCAGCGCCGCGTACTGTTGAGTCTGGTGTCAATACAAATGAATGCAGTGTGCAGCATTGAAATTGACGCAATGCTAAAAGTACTCTGACTCTCCACTTTCTAGAGGAATTTATTACACTTTGTAAAGGTAGGTGAATGGAGTTGATCTATGGCAGTTCGAAGCGACACTTTATTTGAACGGTTTCTGGCTCCTATCTTTAAGAACTTCCTAATCGACCGAGAAGCTTTGACGCAGTTCTACAAGAGCATTGATTGGGAGGCAGAGAGCGATCGCCTGCGTCAGCCAGACCTGCAATATCCTGACTATTACCGCAGTCAAAATTTTCACAGCATCCAGAATGGCTATTTAAACGTGGATGCAGCCGTTTCCTATGATCCCATTACTCAATACGTTCTACCGCCTAACGAAGCGATCGTGCGGCAGGGGTTGATTCAACGCATCCAAAGCAAACCCCGTCGCATTCTAGACTTGGGCTGCGGTACAGGTTCCACTACGCTGCTGCTCAAGCAAGCCTTTCCGCAGGCAGAAGTGATTGGGCTAGACCTGTCGCCCTACATGCTGGTCGTGGCTGACCACAAAGCCCGCAATGCCAAACTCGATATTCAATTTCAGCACGGCAAGGCTGAGCAAACGGGATTTCCCGATGCAAGTTTCGACCTGGTAACGGCTTCTTTGCTGTTTCACGAAACGCCACCTGCTGTTTCCCGTGAAATTTTGCGGGAATGTTTCCGATTGCTCAAGGTGGGCGGTGAGGTTGCCATTCTCGATGGCAATCAGGCTACTATACGGCAAACGGCTTGGCTCACCGAAATTTTTGAAGAACCCTACATCAAAGACTATGCCGCAGGCAGCGTGGATACCTGGATGGGTGCCGCTGGGTTTGGTTCAGTGCAAACGGAAGATATTTGGTGGGTGCAACAGGTGACCCGCGGAGTCAAACCAATTCCTGGTAGTGCGGAGCCGATGCGGTATTCTGAATGGGAAGAAGGCGATCGCCAGTGGGCAATGGGCTAGAGGAAGTATGACCCTCAAGGCAGTTTTGTTTGATTTCAATGGTGTGATCATCAATGATGAACCGCTCCACCAAAAGCTAATTGACGAACTTTTGATTCAGGAGAACTTGCGCCCCAAGCCAGGAGAGTTTTGGGAAGTTTGCCTGGGGAAAAGCGATCGCGTCTGTCTGACAGACCTATTGCAACGTCGGGGGCGCATCGTCACAGAAGAATACCTGGATCAACTGATTGCCCGAAAATCAAAGCTCTATCAGCAGCAGCTAGAGGCGATCGACAAGCTGCCGATCTATCCAGGGCTACCCGATCTAATCTTTCAGTTGCGATCGGCTCAGATCAAGATGGCGGTCGTCAGTGGTGCCTTGCGATCAGAAGTGGAACTCGTGTTAAGCCGAGCCGACCTGACCCAAGCCTTTTCATTGATTGTGGCAGGAGACGATATCAAAACCAGCAAACCAGACCCCACTGGGTACCTGCTGGCAGTGGAACAGCTAAATCAGCAATATCCGACGCTCAAGCTAGAGCCGATAGAGTGTCTGGCGATCGAAGACACCCCAGCGGGAATTGAGGCAGCCAAACGGGCTGGAATGCAGGTTGTCGGAGTTGCCAACACTTACCCGTTTCACATGATGCAGCGTCAGTCAAACTGGGCAGTGGACTATCTTTCAGAATTGGAGCTAGATCGAGTGCGGCAGGTATTTGAACGGGCAAAACCTCGCCAAGCAGTCGGCTAACTTGAGCAACAGTGCTATAAAATGCAAAAGCAACTTGGGGAATTAGCTCAGCTGGTAGAGTGCTGCGATCGCACCGCAGAGGTCAGGGGTTCGAATCCCCTATTCTCCATCAAATTTTCTATGTAAAGAGATTCTGGTAACAGTTTCGCCCGTTTTAAGGTGCGACCCAGGAAAGAGTAGGGGCGCACCGCAGTGCGCCCCTACAGAAATTGATATGTCGCGAAATCTGTCTAAAGGGATTTCGGTAAGGATGGGCGATCGGAAATTAGAACTGCGGCTAATCGGGTAAAATACCCCGCTAGTTCAGTCCTAAACAGTGCTATAGCGGTTTTCAACCGTATAAAAAACATATCGTTTCTGTAGGTGCGAACAACCGTTTGCGTCTACCTATGGTTTGTTGATCTGAAAGCCGTTATCAATCAGTGGGTTCTACAAGACTTCCATTCATCCGGCTTCAATATGGGAGAAATCAAACAGAATTTGGTGAGTTTAAAAAGGTTCACCAATAAACAAATCTAGCGAGGGATGAGAACACTGGGATTTTCAGTAATCTGAAAGGTAATTTGAAAAGCAACTTTAAAGCCGTGTTTTAGAAAAGTGAACGTAAACAGTGAGTGGCTGAGCCAACAAACGAGGGCACTAGGTGAGCGAGTAAGTACTCTATTACAACACGCTCACTCCAATTCATTACAACATCCAGAACTGTTGTCCGAAGCATTGGAAGAACTGGGTACTTCCTTGGAAGAACTCCGAATGTCTCAGGAGGTATTGAACCAGCAGAATCAGGAATTGTTAGAAGCTCATGCAGCATTAGAAGTAGAACGACAGCGCTACCAGGAGCTATTTGAATTTGCTCCTGATGGTTATTTAATCACTGACTCCGAAGGTAATATTCAGGAAGCTAATCATGCGGCTAGTTTGTTGCTCAAGGTGCCGCAGAAGTATTTGATCGGGAAACCTCTAACCGTGTTTGTGCCTCAGCCTGAGCATGGAGCTTTTTGGAACGAACTGAACCGATTGCAGCAGGTTGAACGACTTTCGGAGTGGATCATTCGATTACAGCCTCGCGGTGCCCATCCTTTTGATGCGGCGCTAACGGTTACTACAATGTTTGACTCCAAAGGTAATTCTGTGGGGTTGCGCTGGCTACTGCGAGACATCAGCGAACGCAAGCAACTCGAAGCAGCGCAGTTGCAGAATGCACTGGCTGAAATGACCAATCAGGCACTAGAAGCAGAAATTGTTCGGCGGAGACAACTAGAGCAGGAACTGCGCCAACAAGCAGAATCTCTGAATCAGGCAAGTACTCTTAAGGACGAATTTTTGGCAATCGTCTCCCACGAACTGCGATCGCCCCTCAACGCTATGTTGGGCTGGACGCAGATGCTTCGCAACAAGCAGTTAAATGAGTCAATGGTTGCTCGTGGATTAGAGACAATTGAGCGAAATGCTAGAGCACAGGTAAAACTAGTCGAAGACTTGCTGGACATCTCTCGGATCATTCGGGGCAAGCTTTTCCTTAATATTCGGCCTATCAATCTGGTGTCAGTGATTCAAGCAGCGATCAAGTCTGCACAGCCTGCTTTCACGGCTAAAAATATTCAGATTCGGACAGTATTAGATGAATCAGCCACTTTCGTATTGGGAGATGGCGATCGCCTCCAGCAGATCGTTTGGAATTTGCTTGCTAACAGCACCAAGTTCACGCCTCAACACGGACTAATTGAAGTTCGACTAGAGCGCATTGCCACTAACGCTGTGATTACTGTAAGCGATACTGGGGAAGGCATTCGTTCAAATTTTCTGCCTTACGTTTTTGATCGCTTTCGTCAGGCAGAACAGGCCACCACTCGGTGTCACGGCGGATTAGGTTTAGGACTGGCGATCGTGCGTCAATTGGTAGAAATACACGGAGGAACGGTTGAAGCAGACAGCCCAGGCGAAGGGCAAGGAGCCACTTTCACAGTCACTTTGCCTTTGCTGGTAAACAAAGAGGAAGTCAGAGGATGGGAAGAAATTTACCCTTCCAACCTCTCACCCTTTCATCCCCTCCTGGGTTTGCAAGTTTTAGTAGTTGATGATGAAGCAGACAACCGTGAATGGATAGCTGTTGTGCTGAAGGATGCTGGCGCAAACGTCAAGACAGTCACCTCAGCCAATGAAGCTTTGCAAGTGATTCAACAGTCGCAGCCCGATATTTTAATCAGCGACGTGAGAATGCCAGAACAGGATGGCTATGCGCTAATTCGTCAGGTACGGGAAATCGAATCAGAGCGCCCAAACTTGATCCCAACTACCGCAAAGCACGCTCACCTTCCGGCGATCGCCTTAACTGCTTATGACAGAGAAGATGATGATCGCAAGCAATTGCTAGATGCAGGCTTCCAGCTTCAGCTACCTAAGCCAGTTGAGCCCACTGCACTGGTGGCAGCAGTAGTCAGTCAGATTAAGTGCGTTTGAGCCCGGGATGCTTTGCGTTACTGAACCACCACGTCTTCTGACTCTTGCAGCTTCTTCCCGATGCGAGGTTCTGTGCCTGCCATCAATCGCTGAATGTTGCTGCGGTGCCGCCAAATGACATAAAGCCCACCTGCGATCGCCAACAGCTGATAGGGCAAAGGCTGATTCAGTGCCACGATGAGAACACAGCCTGCGATCGCCGCCACAATCGATCCCAAGGACACAATTCTAAACAGCGCCAACACGACCCCAAAGGCTGCCAGTGCGCCCAACCCGACCATCCACGACATCGCCAACAAAACACCTAGCCCTGCTGCAACTGATTTGCCGCCGCTAAAGCCAATCCAGATTGATTTGCTGTGTCCAAAGATGGCAAGCAATCCAGCGATTGTTACCGCCCAGGGCACCCAGATTTCTAGATCAATCGATGCGGGAGTCGTAGCAACCACCGCTGGCAATGTATAGAGCCAACGCGTGAAGGCGATCGCCCCCACTCCCTTCAACACATCAATCAGCAGCACTGCCAGCGCTGGCAGTTTACCTAGCGTTCGCAAAACATTTGTCGCACCCGTCGAGCCAGACCCATGCTGCCGAATGTCAATTCCTTTCAATCGCCCAATCCAGTAGCCCGTGGGAATAGCGCCCAGCAAGTAAGCCACGACCACTACGATACCGCCCCACATTGCCCACGTCGCCATTAGGACAAGCCTCACTCAAAGCAAAAGCAAAATCAAACAGTGTTGCACCATCAGTTTACCGTGCTGTCACAGGCTTTTGTTTCGGTCTGTCAAAAGATGCATTGACGAGCCTAAAGGGCAGTGTTACCTTATTTGGAAATCGAATAAGTAAGTCAGCCTAATCTGGGCTTATGTTTGTTTGCGATCAGTCACAAGCAAAGTTCAGAACGGAGGAACCAAATTTTGGGGCTTATCATTGCTTGATGTAGGGTTTTCGGGTTTAGGGATGATCATTTTTCCCTTGATCTTCATCCTCCATCTTCAATGAGGGACACCTCTCAGTCCTCGCCCGTCAGCTAACTCCGTCGGCATTGAGAGGAGACTGAAGAATCAGCATTTTTACTACTGCTAGATACTTCAGTGTCCTCATGTGTATGCAAGGGACGCTTTTTTGTGCGCTCGAATCGGAGTGGCACAGCGTTTCTTAGTCTGCGATCGCCTCTCGCACTCTCAGGAGGATTCCATGCTGCTGCAATTCAACATTCAGGTCATTCTTGTCGCTGCTCAAGCAACGTGGCGGCGATCGCTTCGCCCAGCACTAGTGCGAGACTCTGTGCTGCTACCAATATTGGGGTTTGCAGGACTCATTCTGCTGTGGTGGATTATTGCAATCTTCCGAAGCGAACTCATGCCTACTCCCTGGCAAGCCCTGGTTGCAAACCTTGATTACATCCTGCATCCTTTCTACCGACGTGGACCAGGGAACTTAGGAATTGGCTGGTTGCTAGCAGCAAGCCTGCGCCGGGTCCTGATTGGGTTTGGGCTGGGTGCCCTGGTTGCCATCCCCGTTGGCTTCCTGATTGGTATGTCAAGGCAAGCCATGCTAGCGCTAAACCCGATTATTCAAATCCTCAAGCCCGTTTCCCCACTGGCTTGGCTGCCGATCGCCCTTGCTATCTTTAATCTGGCAAACCCTTCCGCCATTTTTGTTATTTTCATTACGTCACTCTGGCCCACCATCATTAACACAGCTTTGGGCGTATCTAGCGTTTCTAAAGACTACATTAACGTCGCACGAGTGCTAGAAATGCCTCGCTGGAGACAAGTCATTAAAATTATTCTGCCAGCCAGCTTGCCCTACATTTTCACCGGGCTGCGGATCAGTTTAGGGATTGCCTGGTTAGTCATCGTCGCAGTCGAGATGTTGACAGGTGGCATCGGCATTGGCTTCTTCGTTTGGGATTCCTGGAATCGACTCAACCTAAGTTCTGTATTTCTGGCAGTAGTTGTAATTGGGGTTACAGGACTGGTTTTAGATTACTTCGTCAGCAGAATCCAAGTTTGGGTAACGCATCGTCCTATCTCCCAAACCTAATCCTTTGGCTACAAATCAATCTGTGGAACGAGCTTCTTGACCGTTTTGACCAAGCAGAAAAACTGCTCTACAGGCAACCAGAAATTCTGAACTTTAGCTACTTTTTGCGTCACCCCATACCCAGCAAGAGGGCCGAGCATGACTACTCTTTTTGATAACCCCTGGAGTCGGCGGAGATTTCTCAAACGATTTGGCGCGACCGCAACCGGATTGGCACTAGCTTCCTGCGCCACAGGTAGCACCAGTTCAAACATCCTCACTCCCGCGGCCCAAGCGATCGATCAGGTTGTTGATCCCGGTACGTTAGAAAAGCCAAATCTGACTATTGGCTATGTCCCGGTCAATGACTGTGCGCCATTTGCGATCGCCCACGAAAAAGGCTTCTTCCACAAATATGGGCTAAACGTCAAGATGAACCGGGAAGCAAGCTGGGCCACCTCCCGCGATGGCATCATCTTTGGTCGCCTCGATGCCGCACCTGTCGTCTCTGGTGCAGTCACCAACGCCCGCAGTGGAGCCGAAGGCGCACGTCACGCGCCGCTGTGTGCCGCCATGACGATTCACCGTCACGGCAACGCCATGACCATGAACAAGGCGATGTGGGAGAGTGGCTTGCGTCCCTGGCAAGAATACAACGGTGACCTGGAAACTTTTGGTCAGGACTTTCGCCGACATTTTGGTAGCCTGCCTCCAGAACGGCGAGTTTGGGCAGTCGTCCTTAGTTCTGCCATTTATGAATACTTCATTCGCTATCTGTCAGCAGCAGCAGGGATAAATCCGCTAGATGAGTTTCGTATCATCATTACGCCGCCGCCCCAAATGGTTTCCAACATTCGCATCGGTGCAATGGAAGGCTACATGGTGGCAGAACCCTGGAACACCCGCGCTATCAGCGGCAACGAAGGCGTTGGTTTCACCTTTGCCCAGGGGCGAGAAATTTGGCAGGGGCACCCAGACCGTGTGTTGGGAGTAATGGAGTCCTTCATCGAAGAAAACCCCAAAACCTATCGCTCATTGGTCAAGGCCATGATTGAAGCCTGTCAATATTGCAGCAATCCTGACAACCGCCAAGAGGTTGCTCAAATCATCACAGGTATCTCCTACACGGCTGCCAAACCCAAAACCTGCCAGGCACCCCCAGCCATTACTGAAGACAACATTGGCTCTTTGCCTGACTGTGTTACCAAATTCACGGGAGCTGCCATCCTGGGGAACTACAACTACGGCGGGTTTGATGAAAAAGAGCGGCTAGTCGAAGCGCCTGACGAGACAACTATCTTCTTCGATATGCCTTCGACCGTTTCTACGGTACCCAATGATCACTCTACGTTTCTCTGGCAGTCGCAAAGCATTTGGCTTATGACCCAGGCTACCCGATGGGGACAAATTTCAGAATTTCCTAGAAATGCGGAAGAACTGGCTAGACAAGCTTGGAGAACTGACTTATATCGTGAGATTGCCGCAGAAATGGGCATTGAGTGTCCGGCTGATGATTACAAAGTTGAACCGCCAGAGGCATTCATTGACAACATCGGGTTTGACCCCAGTGATCCGGTTGGCTATTTGAATCGTTTTGATATCCGAGCCGATCGCCCCACTCGCATCTTCATGTCTTGAGAATTGCGGCTCTAAACCATTCCTGATCTAGATTTCTCGCTCTACTGCAACTAGGAGTCCCACATGATTAAACCCACTGCGAACTTTGCCAACACATCTCAAACTGCAAACTCACCCAAAGAGTTTTTGGTAATCGAAAATGTGACAAAGGCTTACCCTAAGCCAAACGGTGGTGAAACGGTGGTTCTCGACGACATCAACCTGAATATTGGTGAGAACGAATACATCTCCATCATCGGTCACTCCGGCTGCGGCAAATCGACTCTGCTCAAGATTGTTAGTGGACTAGAAAAGGCGACATCAGGCTCCATCTGGCTAGACGGACGCGAAGTTCGCAAGCCCGGAGCAGAAAGGATGATGGTGTTTCAGCACTATTCCCTACTGCCCTGGTTAACGGTGCGCGAAAATATTCGATTAGCCGTTGATGAAGTGCTAGATCACCTAACTCCCGCAGACAAAAAGCGAGTGGTGAATGAACACATCGCTATGGTGAACCTGAATGCAGCGGCTGAGAAGTACCCTGATGAGCTATCCGGCGGGATGAAACAGCGGGTGGGTATTGCTAGAGCATTGGCCATTCGCCCCAAAATGCTGCTGATGGATGAACCTTTTGGAGCGTTAGATGCTTTAACGCGCGGCAGGTTGCAGCGGCAAGTATTAGACATTTGGGAGAATCAGCGACAGGCAGTCATGATGGTGACTCACGATGTGGATGAGGCGCTGTATATGAGCGATCGCATTGTCATGATGACCAACGGTCCGCACGCCAAGATAGGTGAAATTCTAGATGTCCCCTTTGAGCATCCCCGCGTCCTGAAAGAACTGCGAGAGATGCCCATCTATTACGACCTGCGAAACCATGCGTTGAATTTCCTCGATCAGCACTTCAGTCAAGATGATTAGTCGGTTGGGGTTGGCGATCGATTATTAACTACTTCCCAGTTAAAGATTAGGTACTAAAAGATTCAGGGATCACCCCCACTTAGCAGGGCTGCATCCCTGAATCTTTTAGTGGAAGAGTAACTATATAGTTACGGTTAGTGCTCCTCAATCACTGAGCAGTAACGTGATGCATAGCTTCAGTGCCAGTATTTTCAAATTCCGTCTGGGAAAGCTTTTAGGGGTCTGAAACTAGTTCACACCCAACCCGTCTATAGAGTAGTGGTATAGGCTAAAGCACCAGGCACAAACATTGCACCCTAGTCACAATCTCTTTACTGAATGTGATGTAGGTTGGGTGAAACAACGTGAAACCCAACACTCACCTAGATTCTGTTGGGTTACGCATTCGCTTCACCCAGCCTACGATACATACATAGTTTTAGGAGCTTTGTCGGTCAACCAGAAGTAGGACATCACAACGGTTTTCCCAGTTGGCTGCAACTCTTAACCGTTTGTAGGATAACCCGCAAAGTTATCTGCATCACACTCCTCTTGGTAACAAAAGTAGCCTAATGGTGGAGGACTAAACTAATTGCGATCAGGCATCCTAGTAGACAGGATCGAAAGAATAATGGCTGGGGATCATGACGAACTGTGTAGAAAACCATTTAGCTCGACTTAAATGCAGTACCAAAGCAGAATGGAATTCTCAATATAAATAGAGCCAAGATTCTCCAAATTCTCTAAACCGTCCTTCCGATTAAAACAAATCATTTCTTAACCTTTTTAGTCCAACTACTATGAAAAAAACAGAAGGCGTAAAGATTGAAACTGTACTGACACGCCTGCAGAATACTCTGGGGCAAGAAGACTGGGTCAAACAAATCTTGTTGCTGCGAGGAGCAAAGTCAAATATTGCATCTCGCAAAACAATCAACTTGATTGTTGGCTACAACGGCTCTTCCAGTAGTCAAGCAGCCTTAGACCTAACGCTATGGATTGCCCACCAAATTCGCCTAGCCACGAAAAAGCAAGTCACTGTCCATGTGGTTTATGTGGTAGAAGACCTTCAGAGCCTTCAGCAGTCTAGCGATTTTGGCACTTTGAATAGCGGGCAGCATTCTGAGTTGAGCCAATCTGTATCTCAGTTGCCTCAGTTCACCTCTAATGTCGCGACTTTAATGCGATCGCCCCTAGAACTCAGCCCTTCACGCACCACCGTTTGCAGTACCTCCTGTCACCCTAGCCCCGACGCATCACTGAGTGCACTAGAAAAAGCCGACTGTATCCTCTGGCAAGCTCGATGCATGGCAGAAGAGTGGCGTGGCTCTCTTGATGCCCATCTGCGCTTTGGCACAGTAGCAGGTGAGCTACGTGAGGTTGTGGAGTCTTTACACGCCGATTTGCTGGTTTTGGGCTGCACTTCTGCTAATCATCGGCTGATTCGTCAACTCACTCGTCGCTTTCCTTGCTCGGTGGTGGGTATACCCACTCAGGCAGCCGTTGCCTAACAGGTGAGTTTACAACAATGTAATGGGCAGCTTTTCATCTGCCCATTGTGTCAATCAGGTGAGCTTTTTCTGTTTAGCTCCTGGGAGCGTACATCATGATTAAAACGCCGATCAATACAACCCAGCCGCCCAAAAGATCAAACTTGTCCGGTCTGATCTGATCCACTAGCCAGCCCCACAAAATAGACATCGCAATAAACACACCCCCGTAGGCAGCATAAGCACGTCCAAAATGAGTCGGTTGCAGCGTCGGAACGGCACCATACAGTCCGAGTATCACCACTCCAATTAGCGCTAACCAATAACTCTTTCCCTCTCGCAAAGCCAACCAAACCAAATAGCCACCGCCAATTTCACAGACTCCAGCCAGGACAAAAAACAACATCGACTGAATCACGGGCACATCCTCTTCGACCTTTCCCCGACAAATCTTCTTATGGAGGTTGGGTGAAGCAGAGCGGAACCCAACACTCACCTAGATTTCGTTGGGCTCCGCATTCGCTTCACCCAACTACGATATACCCATAGTTTTGGGAGTTTCGCTATGCGGTATTATCGGAAGGAGTTGCTTAACAGAGAGTTGAGAGCAAAATGTCTCTACAAAACACTTTTTACTGCATTTCTCCCCCATCTGCCCGCATTCACTAGGGCAGGACAAACAAAGATTTTTTCAGGTTGATTGCTTGAATCTCTTTTGAGCATTGCTGAAGCCAGATACAAGTTCGCAACTTATCCAGTTGCGCGAACTTGCATTTCTGACTAGCGATCGCCCCTATTAATCCTGCCCTCGCTTCTAAACGGTTCATTGACCTTTGCGGGAATAAGGATTTTTTCCATGAAAACTCAAGTCAACGCTCAAACGATCGCTCGCCTTGGGCTAGTTTCGATTTTGCTCGCAGCAACGCTGTGGGGCACGGTTGGGGTGGTGATTCAAGCGCTGTATCGGTTGAGCGACACCAATCCCCTTTCGGTTGGCTTTTTGCGGCTAGCGCTCTCGCTGCCGCTGCTGTTTGTAGTTTGCGGGTTTACTTTGGGACGCAAAACGTTTCGGGTAGCGCGGCGCGATTTGGGGCTGATGCTGCTGATTGGTGCAATGACTGCGCTGTATCAGGTTTGCTATTTCTCAGCGATTACCCATATTGGTGTAGCAGCAGCGACGCTGATTGCACTTTGCGTTGCGCCGGTCTGGGTGGCACTGCTGGCAACCGTTCTATTGCGCGAACGGATGACTCGCGGCGTTTTCTTAGCAGGAAGCTGTGCGATCGCCGGAACAATTCTGTTAGTAGGCATACAGCCGGATTCTGAAATGCAGTCAATGGGGTTAGGCGTGCTGCTAGCGCTGGGTTCAGCACTGGGCTATGCGGTGGTCGCGCTGTGTGGGCGATCGCTAGCCGAGCGCTATCATCCGCTGCAAACGTTGACCATTGGGTTTGGCTCTGGAGCAGTCATTCTCCTACCGTTTGCCCTGGGAACTGGATTGGCAGTCAACTACTCCGGTCTGGGCTGGTTAGCGCTGCTGTATCTGGGCATCATCCCGACAGCCCTCGCCTATCTGCTCTACTTTGGTGGAATTCGCCATACCACCGCGACCGTTGCCAGTATTGCAACCCTGCTGGAGCCGCTTGTCTCGACTGTATTAGCCTGGTGGCTGCTGAATGAGCAACTGGGTTCGCTGGGAATAGTCGGAGCAGTGTTGCTATTGGGGGCGATCGGATTGCTGTATTTGGAGGACGGGAGGAGGAAGAGTGAAGGATAAGGGATGAAGTAGGATGTGTTAGCGCAGCGTAACGCATCGCCTTTTGCTCGTTCCCAAGCTCCGGCTTGGAAACACGTTTTGGAAGCTCCCGCTTCCAGTGCCACCGGAGAGGAAGCGGGAATTTCCTTGATTACACTGCCAAACTGGAGCTTGAGCTGGTTAACTGACAAAACCTTTAAAACCATTGATATGCCGTAGGTTGGGTGAAGCATCGCGGAACCCAACCGAATTGAGGCAGGAGTTGGGTTCCGCTTTGCTCTACCCAACCTACATCAGGAGATTTGTCAGTCAATCAGAGAGCTTGAGAACTAGTCCAGCTTGAGAAGTAGATAATACCAGAGCTTAGCAACTAGGCAAAGCCGCAATGCCACTATAACTTCGTCTTCAGGTAAGAACTTATGGCTCTTTTTATTAATCATTGGATAAAGTGTCCCTCAGAACAAGCTAGAGGACTTGGTAGTTGTCGTAGCGGAGTCTACATACTCGTTTTAGTTAACGCGCCTGTAGAAGAAACCGCTCAAGCGTTAAGCACTACAAGAGGAATGAATGTTTGGGAGAAAAATGTATATGGGCAAGAAATTAAAATCCTTTATGAAAGCACTTTTGTACTGCGTTTTCGGGGTCATTCCTGGAGCATGATTTATATGCCTTTTGTTATAGCTTCTCGAATTGACGAAAATCGGCGAGTTGGGGATTTGAGTAAATATAGATCTCTTGTGCGTCCGCCGTATGTTACGGAGCCACAACAGCTTGAAGAAATCCCAGAGTCAGCCAAACCAAAACGAAAGTTCAATGTGTTGCAAGACCAGGACACTTTAGAGTTATCTAAATTGCTCAATACTCACGCTATTTATTACTGGGATAGTGATGGAGAGTCTATTGAATATCAGCTGTACAGCAATGGCGCGTTACAAGAAAAATTCTTCTATGAGGTAGGTTTTCCTATCCAGTTTCAGTCCGAGCTGAGGCGTTCTAATTTTCATAGAATCAGAGATATTCGTAAAATTAGAGATAGAGAAATTAGAGATAGAACCGCTTTTTCCTTCATAGACGAGTTCCTTAAACAGCAGGATGCTTATATCCCTGACTTGGCTGTGGTAGAACACGTGGTGAATGAAGATCTGGTTGTTGAAGTTAAAGATCTTGCACCTGATGGTATTGAACGAGTGGATTATTTAGCCTTCCAGTAGAGAACTAGCTAGTTCCTAAGCTGAAGCGTAGGAGCCAGTTATGGTGCGATTCTGATTAGTCGTGCGGAATTTAGAGGTTCTACTTCTAACGTTAGGCAGTCGGAGGCAGAGCCTTTATTTGGGATCACCAATCAGAGGCTAAGAACTGGGGAAGCCAAAGGTTAGGGATCAGAGACTTCAGATTTTAATCCCGGAACTGTACTTTGAAGGGAGAGGCTTCTGGTTCTAAACCAGAAAGTTCCGGTTCTGAACTGGAACTTTTCGGCTTTGACCTCGGAACTTCTGATTTGAAATTGAAAACTTCCTGTTTGAAATTAGAACGTTCCAGTTTAAACCTGAAAACTTTCGGTTTAGAATCGAAAATTTCTTATTTGAGATTAGAACGTTGCGGTTTAAACCTGAAAGCTTTCGGTTTGAAATTAGAACGTTGCGGTTTCAAACTGGAAATTTCCTGTCTCAAACTAGAAGCTTCAAACTGAGAACTCGAAATTGCCAGTTTTGAGGGCGATCGCCCCCTCCCAACTCCCAATCGCCCCACCCTCACTTCCCCGACCCGCCGCTCACTTTTGCCTTATAACCAAGCTGGATCAGAAATTGGGCAATCTTCTGAGCATGATCGCCCTGAATTTCAATTTCATTGTCCTTGATCGTTCCACCTGCCCCACACTGGGCTTTAAGCTGCTTCAGCAAAGCCGCCAGCGTTTCAGAATTAGATTGGAAACCACTGATTACTGTGACCGTTTTGCCCTTTCGTCCCTTGCGGGAAGCCTGCACCTTCAGGTTTTGCTGATTGGGCGGCAGGTCAGGTGTGCCCCGTTGCATCGCAGCCGAGTTATCGGGCGTACCGAACTCGGAGTAGACGACGCGATCTTTACCTGACTTTTGTGAATCAGATGATTTACCTTTAGAAGCCGCCATATCCCAAAACCTCCTATCGGAAAGCAATTCACCGCGTCTTTGCAGAATAGCAATTGTTCTATTTTCTGGAATGTTTCTATCTTCCAGGATTTCTCTATAATGGGGGCTAATCCATTATCTTAAATTGGGTCTGTGACACGTACTCCCCTTTCCCCCAGCCAAAATACCACCGATGCTCCTAGCATTTCAGAATCGACTCAGCGACCAGATAACCTAGGACGGTTCGGACGATTTGGCGGCAAGTACGTACCCGAAACCTTGATGCCTGCTTTGACAGAGCTAGAGACTGCATTCTACGAATATCGCGATCAGCCAGAGTTTCAGCAAGAGCTGCAAGGGCTGATGCGCGATTATGTAGGACGACCCAGTCCGCTCTACTTTGCTGAACGGCTAACGCAGCATTACGCTCGACCCGATGGCACAGGCGCACAGATTTACTTAAAGCGAGAAGACCTAAACCACACCGGTGCACACAAGATTAACAATGCGCTAGGGCAGGTGTTGCTGGCAAAGCGAATGGGCAAACAGCGGATTATTGCCGAAACGGGAGCAGGACAGCACGGCGTAGCGACTGCAACGGTTTGCGCTCGATTTGGTTTGACCTGCATCATCTACATGGGCGTTCACGATATGGAGCGGCAGTCGCTCAACGTGTTTCGGATGCGCCTGATGGGAGCAGAGGTGCGCCCGGTTGCAGCTGGAACCGGAACGTTGAAAGATGCCACGTCTGAAGCAATTCGTGATTGGGTAACAAACGTAGAAACAACCCATTACATTCTTGGCTCCGTTGCCGGACCGCATCCGTATCCAATGGTGGTGCGCGACTTTCAAGCCATCATTGGGCAGGAAACCAGAGTTCAATGTGAGGAGAAATGGGGTGGATTGCCAGACATTCTCCTCGCCTGTATTGGCGGCGGCTCGAACGCAATGGGTCTGTTTAACGAATTCGTAAATGAACCCAGCGTCAGAATGATTGGCGTAGAGGCGGCCGGTGAAGGCGTTGACACAGGCAAACATGCCGCAACTTTGACCCAAGGACGAGTTGGTGTGCTGCACGGAGCAATGAGCTATCTGCTGCAAGACCAGGATGGTCAGGTGATTGAGCCTCATTCGATTAGTGCGGGATTGGACTATCCCGGTGTTGGGCCAGAACACAGCTTCCTCAAAGACGAAGGACGGGCAGAGTATTACAGCGTGACGGATCAGGAAGCGATAGACGGATTCCAGCAGCTTTCTCGGTTGGAAGGAATTATTCCAGCGCTGGAGACGGCTCATGCGATCGCCTTCCTCAATACGCTCTGTCCTCAACTTACAGGCAACCCTCGCATCGTGATCAACTGCTCAGGACGAGGCGACAAAGATGTGCAAACGGCGGCCAAGCTTTTAGACATGACCAGCTAGCTATTGCAGATCGCTATCGTGGAGTAGATAGGCTTACTCCACGATGGTTCACATGGTTCGTTTTATTTCGTTTGCAAGATTTGCTGCATTTTGGGTTGGTGGCGCAGGTTTGTTGGCGATCGCTTCCTGCCAAGAAGTTACTTCTGAAGTGCTGCCACAGCTACGTCCGCCTGAGCAACCTGAGCAGTCCGCTTCCCCTTCAGAAAGCCAGCCTCCCAGCCCTTACGCTGAGCTAGAACAGGCAGTTCACACTCAGATTAATCAATATCGCGCAGAACAAGGGCTACCACCGCTAGAGCTAAACGCTGAGATGAGTGAAATTGCCCGGCAACACAGTCAAGCAATGGCAGACGGGCAAGCTTCCTTTAGTCATGATGGGTTTGAGCAAAGGGGACAGGCGATCGCCCGCAAAATCCCATTCAGAACGGTTGCCGAAAATCTCGCCTTTAATCAGGGTTTTGCTGACCCTGTAACGCAAGCCGTAGAAGGCTGGATCGACAGTCCCGGACATCACGCTAACATTAAAGGCAACTTTGACCTGACGGGCATTGGTGTGGTCAAAAATGAGCAAGGGGAATACTACTTGACGCAGCTTTTTGTGAAGCGGCTGTTGCCGTTTTAGGGGTATTGGTCACTGGTCGCTGGGTCAGTGACTAAACTCAGACTTTTGAATACTAGAATTGGTCTAGTTTCTCCAGTGTGGCTTGATGGAATTTGAATTTCAGGTGTGCGATCGCGATCTCTCCGATGAGATTCTTTCTGAGTATTTGCAGGCGGAGGCGATCGCTGTTGATACCGAAACGATGGGATTGTTGCCACAGCGCGATCGCCTTTGTTTGGTGCAGCTTTGTGACCCCAAAGGAAACGTAGCGGTCGTTCGCATCGCACTGGGGCAAACCGAGGCACCCAAACTTAAACAGGTTCTAGAGTCCTACAGCACCGTTAAGGTGTTTCACTTTGCCCGCTTTGACCTGGCGACGTTGCAGCATCACTTAAACATTCAAGTTCAACCGACCTTCTGCACTAAAATTGCCAGCAAGCTAGCCCGCACCTACACGCCCCGTCATGGATTGAAGGATCTAGTGCAGGAGCTAGAGAGAGTTGAGCTGGACAAAAGCGCCCAAAGCTCTGATTGGGGAAATGCTGCCAACCTATCTGAGGAACAGCTTCGCTACGCGGCAAATGATGTACGCTATTTGCTCAGCGTCAGGATCAGACTGACCGAAATGCTGAAGCGAGAGGGACGCTGGGAGCTAGCTCAGGAGTGCTTTGCCTGTCTACCTACCATCGTCAAGCTAGACCTGATGCAGTATTCCAGCATCTTTGAGCATTAATTCAACATGAAAATTGCAACCTGGAACGTTAACTCAATTCGCACTCGAATGGAACATGTGACCAACTGGTTGCAGGAGAATCCTGTAGATGTGCTTTGTGTGCAGGAAACGAAGGTTGTGAATGAGGACTTTCCGCGATCGCCCTTAGAAGCTTTGGGCTATCACCTCTACATCTACGGGCAAAAGTCCTACAACGGTGTAGCACTGATTAGCCGCGCTCCGCTCACCGATGTGAAAATGGGCTTCTCAGCCGTTCTTCCCGAAACCCTGGTGGATGACCTTGATGACCAAAAGCGTGTGATCAGCGGCATCGTCAACGATCAGGTGCGACTAATTAACCTTTACGTACCCAACGGCTCTTCAGTCGGCAGCGATAAATATGAGTACAAACTGCGCTGGCTAAAAACCTTGCGGGAGTATGTACAAGCTTTGATGCTTCAGTTACCCAACAACCTATTGATCTGCGGCGACTTCAACATTGCCCTTGAAGACCTGGATATTCATAATCCTCAAGGGCGCGAAAAAATGGTGATGGCAACCGACCTGGAGCGGGAAAGCCTGAAAGCCGTCCTGGATTTGGGACTTCAGGACGTGTTTCGCAAATTTAACCAGGAAGGGGGACAGTACAGTTGGTGGGACTATCGCACCGCCGCTTTTCGTCGCAACCTTGGCTGGCGGATTGACCACCACTACGCCACTCAACCCCTTTATGACTCCGCAAAAAGCTGCACCATCGACCTAGCTCCCCGCAAACTCGAAAAGCCCAGCGATCACGCCCCCGTTATTGTGGAACTTTAATCAGAACTAAGAATTACGTTGGAGGACAGCATTTACCGAAGAAACTTTTGGCTGAACCTGTAAATTTCACACCTTGACCTAACCTAATCCACAGATGAACGAGCAAGCTTGGCAAGTCGATCCGCAATCCAGATCTTGATAATCGATTGGCGGGTTACTCCGAGCCGCTTAGCTTCCTGGTCCAATGCAGCAACCATCCATGTTGGAAAATCAACATCAATCTGTTGCTGTTCGTATCCAGGACGTTTTGCTTGAGGGAGGTCTAGAGAAGCGGTGATATCCTCTCCGTTGTCAAATTTGCTATCAAATTCGGTTGCTTTCATAAACTTTCACCTCTTCTACACGAGAGCAACGAACAGAAATAATGCGAATCTTGCCCTTTCGATAGGTAATTACCGCTGACCAATGCTTCTGAAGAATTTTGCCAATCACTAAGTATCTTGGCTCATCTTCAGTCTTTGCTGGAATCTCAATTCTGGCAGGATCAGCCCACAGTCTCTGTGCTTCTACAAAGTCAATCTTGTGCTTCTCCTGATTAGATTCGCTCTTAGATGAATCATACTCAAACTCCATAGGCTGTATGAGTCATACGCTCCTTTCCTCAGCGTTCTCTCACTCATCTTAATTTCTGCCTTGAGTGGAGCGATCGCACACCTCACATAAATCTTGAGCTACCCTACGGGAAGAAGCATATACAATCTGCCTCTAGCCCCCAGTCCCTAATCCTCACCCCCCAATCCCCATGTTTCTAGTTACTGGAGCCACCGGAGATCTCGGCACCCGCGTCGTTAAGCGGTTGCGAGAAGAAGAAAAACCCGTCAGAGCCTTCGCGCGTCTGACCTCGCGCTATGCAGAACTTGAAAGTCGTGGCGCAGAAATTTTTGTTGGCGATCTGTTGAAAGAGCGAGATATTCAAAAAGCCTGCCAGGGCATTCGCTATGTGATTAGCACTCACGGTGCAAGCGAAGCCGGTGGTGGCACTGCTGAAACGCTGGACTATCGCGCCAATATTGACTTAATTGATGCAGCAAAAGCTGCCGGAGTTGAGCATTTTGTCTTCATTTCCGTGCTGGGAGCCGATCGCGGCTATGAAGACGCACCGACATTTAAAGCAAAGCGGGCAGTTGAAAACTACTTGCAAGCTAGCGGACTCAACTACACAATCCTGCGTCCATCCGGCTTTGCTTCTAACATTGTGCCCTTGGCAGAGCGGTTCAAGCAATCCGGCATTTATTTCACTATTGGTGACCTGAGAATTCGCTCGTCGATCGTCAGCACCGATGATTTAGCCCGAATTGCAGTAGATTCCGTAGCCATTGACGCCGCCCGCAATCAAATCTTTGCGGTTGGTGGGCCAGAGATTATTGAGCGAGGCAACATTCCAAAAATCTTTGAACAGATTTTTAATCAGGAACCCGTTGTAATTAATCCGCCCATTGGCGCTGTGGATGGGATTCGCACCGTCGTAGGATTCTTTAATCCTGAAGCAAAGCAGGCGCTGGGAACTTTTCGGACATTGCTCTCGAATGAGTTTTACTGCACTGCTACCGAAATCGAGCGATTAGAATCGGTCTTCAACATGAGAATGGAAACCCTGGATAGTTACATCAGACGGTATGTGCCAGCTCAGGCTTAGGCACCAAAGCCACCACCACCGGGAGTTTCAATTACAAACAGATCACCTGAATGTACCTGTACTTCTGCCTTACCGGGTAGAGAGGCGATCGCCCCATCCTTTCGTTCTACAAAGTTACGACCGATCGCCCCAGGTTCACCTCCCTGCAACCCAAAGGGGGGAATGATCCGATGCCCTGAGAGAATTGCGGCAGTCATCGTTTCGCGAAAACGGATGCGGCGAATCACGCCATTACCTCCCGAATGGTGTCCTTTGCCGCCACTGTTGTGCCGAATTGCAAACTCTTCTAGCAACACGGGAAACCGCCATTCCAATACTTCTGGATCGGTGAGTCGTGAGTTAGTCATGTGAGTTTGCACGGCATCGGTTCCGTCAAACGTTGCTCCAGCGCCAGAGCCACCACAAATAGTTTCGTAGTATTGGTGCTGCTCATTGCCAAAGGTGAAATTGTTCATCGTGCCTTGGGCTGCCGCCATAACACCGAGAGCACCGTAGAGTGAGTTGGCGATCGCCTGTGAAGTCTCCA
This sequence comes from Leptolyngbya sp. FACHB-541, assembly GCF_014695875.1. Lineage (NCBI taxonomy): Bacteria > Bacillati > Cyanobacteriota > Cyanophyceae > Leptolyngbyales > Leptolyngbyaceae > Leptolyngbya > Leptolyngbya sp. FACHB-541. Next base: position 41,123 of record NZ_JACJPC010000112.1, read on the forward strand.
CATTTCCCGCAACTACAGCAGCAGGATAATGTGGATTTAACATGCAGCCATCGGGAATGGTAATTTCCAAAGGTTTCAAGCACCCCGCATTGAGTGGAATATCATCTTCCACAAGGGTGCGAAACACATATAAAACAACTGCTTTGCAGATCGCAAGAGGTGCATTTAGATTGCTCTGCTGTTGGGGTGAAGTGCCTGTGAAATCGACGTGGGCAGAGCGATCGCCCCGATTAATCGTAATCTTCACGCGAATCTCGCAGCCGTCATCCATTGGATAAACAAACTGCCCATCCTGCAATACATCAATCACTCGTCGCACGGACTCTTCTGCATTGTTTTGCACATGCTGCATGTAAGCCCGCACTGTTTCTAAACTATAGTGTTCGACCATTCGCAGCAATTCCTGTGACCCTCGCTCATTCGCAGCAACCTGAGCCTGTAAGTCAGCAATATTTTGTGAAACATTCCGAACCGGATACTCCCCAGAAGTGAGTAGATCAACTAATTTAGATTCACAAAACTCTCCTTGATTCACAAGCTGAAAGTTATCAATTAACACTCCTTCTTGCTCCATTGAGGTGCTGTGAGGCGGCATAGAGCCAGGAGTAATCCCACCAATATCAGCGTGGTGTCCACGAGATGCAACGTAGAAGAGAGGGGTAGAGGGATGGAAAGTTGCTACAGTGGCAAAAACGGGAGTGATAACGGTGATATCAGGAAGGTGAGTGCCGCCGTTGTAGGGGTTGTTGGAGACGTAAACATCACCGGATTTGAGAACATCACTTTTTGCTTGAATCAAACTGCTGACGCTCTCGCTCATAGAGCCGAGATGGACTGGAATATGAGGCGCGTTGGCAACCAGTTGACCGTGCTGGTCGAAGATGGCACAGGAGAAATCTAGCCGCTCTTTGATATTAACGGAATAACTGGTGTTTTGTAATGTGATGCCCATTTCTTCAGCGATCGCCCGAAATAGGTTGTTGAAAATTTCCAGAAGAACAGGGTCGGGTTTGCTGGAGGTTGAGGGTTGGGAAATGAGAAGGGGTTCGTCTTTTGTTCGTTGTTCTTTGCTCTTTATTTGGGTTAACACCAAATGGTTTCGCTGGGTCAGTTCTGCGCTCCAGCCCGGTTCAATGACATTGGTGCCGGTGGGTTCGATGATTAGGGATGGACCGGGAAGGCGATCGCCTGGTTTCAGGTCTTCTCGCTGGTAAACCGGGGTGTCGTGCCAGGTGTCGTGAGTGTACATCTGGACGGTGGCGATCGGGTTGAGCGGGGTAGTTCTGCCCGTAGGAAGCAGAGGTTCGGTGAGTGGCGTGGTTTGTCCAATTGCTTCCACTGAGACAGCTTCCACAATCAGGACTTTGTGAGGCATGGTGAAGCCATAGCGCTGATGATAGGACTGCTCAAAGTGAGTTCGTATCGTGTCTGCATCACCAAAGTCTACGATCAGGGCAGAATCCGTGCCTTCGTAGCGAAGATGAGTTTTAAGCAACGTTTGGATGCGATCGCCACTCACTCCCTGTGCCAGGATTTCCTGCTGAGCTTCTGCACTCAACTCCTCCAACATCTGCTTTAGCGTAGGAATTGTATCTGGAGTTAAGCGAACCTCTGCTGCTTTTTCTTTGAGGGTACGAAGGTCAGCTAAACCAATACCATAAGCTGACAGTACGCCTGCATAGGGATGAATAAAGATTTGCGTCATGCCTAGCGCTTCAGCAATCAGGCAGGCATGCTGTCCACCTGCGCCACCAAAGCAGCAGAGAGTGTACTCAGTTACGTCATAACCCCGCTGAACCGATATCTTTTTGATTGCGTTAGCCATTTTGTCGATGGCGATCGCCAAAAACCCTGCTGCCACTTGTTCTGAGGTGCGGGAATCACATGTTTTGGAGTGAATTTCTGCACTCAACTCAGCAAACTTTTGCTGCACAATGGCATTATCCAAAGGCAAATTCCCTGTTTCACCAAACACATGTGGGAAAAACTCTGGCTGAATTTTGCCCAACATCACATTACAGTCGGTCACTGCAAGTGGTCCACCCTTGCGGTAGCAGGCTGGGCCAGGGTTTGCCCCTGCGGATTCTGGTCCAACTCGATAGCGAGAACCATCAAAAAACAGAATTGAGCCTCCCCCTGCCGCAACCGTGTGAATCGACATCATCGGGGCACGTAGTCGCACACCGGCTACTTCTGTTTCAAAAGTGCGTTCATACTCCCCGTTAAAGTGAGAGACATCGGTGGAGGTGCCTCCCATATCAAAGCCAATAATTTGATTGAATCCTGCAGCAGTGCTGGTTTTAACCGCTCCTACAATTCCTCCAGCGGGGCCAGAAAGGATACTGTCCTTGCCTTGAAACAGTCGGGCATCAGTGAGTCCTCCATCCGACTTCATGAACTCCAGTTTGGTAGAGTGAGTTTCTGTTTTGGTGAGGTTGGCTGCGACCTGCTCTACATATCGCCGCAAAATTGGAGACAAATAGGCATCAACAACGGTAGTATCTCCCCGACTCACCAGTTTCATTAACGGACTCACTTCATGGGAAACAGAGATCTGTGTGAAGCCGATTTGTTGGGCGATCGCCATCACCTGTTGCTCATGTTTGGGATAGCGGTAGCCATGCAAAAATACAATCGCACAGGCATGAATGCCATCTTCAAAGGCAACTTGCAATGCTTGAGTTAAGCGGGCTATTTCTTCAGGGCTGATGGCAATGAGTTCTTCACCCTGCGCCGTGTAGCGCTCCTCCACTTCAATCACCTGTTCATACACCATTTCGGGTAGAACAATGTGACGCGCAAAAATATTTGGTCGATTTTGATAGCCGATCCGCAGAGCATCTCGAAAGCCTTTTGTGATTAACAGAAGGGTGCGATCGCCTTTTCGCTCTAACAGGGCATTGGTCGCTACCGTTGTTCCCATCTTCACCACCTCAACCGCTCCTGATGGAATGGGTTCATCAGAGGCAATTCCTAAAATGTCTCGAATGCCTTGGATCACTGCATCCTGATATCGTTCTGGATTCTCTGACAACAGTTTGTAGACAATCACCCACTGATGATCAGGCAGCGAGACAACCTGAAACCGTTCAGGAGAATGAGAGAGGTGACGGGCGATCGCCTCATCATCCGTCACGGCAACCAAGTCAGTAAACGTACCCCCGCGATCGGCAAAAACTTTCAGCATAGAGCAGTGCTCACTGGGCTAATGCCATGACAATTTCACTTGATTGTATGACACCTGTTGAAAATCACCGCAACATGCTGAACGACCAGTAATTCGAGGGTTGTCAGCGCTGCAAAATTAAAAATGTTGAAATCCTTGATTGAGGTTAAGGGCAACATCAGGCTGTCCATTGCTCTGGCTTAACCAAACTTCGCTGCCTGCAACAATACTGCCAACAATCGCCGCTCCATTACCCAAACGCTGCCCTATCACCTCAGCCAGATCAGGAGGCAAACACAGCACCAGTTCAAAATCTTCCCCCCCGTACAAAGCCCAATCCAGCGCTTGCTCTGGAGAAAGCCATTGCTTAAAAGCAGACGGCATAGGAATTTTTGCCCTTTCCAACTTGGCTCCTACACTGCTAGCTCGACAAATTTGTAGGACGGCATCTGCTAGCCCATCACTGCTATCCATCCCAGCCAGCCTAAAGGGAATTTGGACGGGAGATTGGAGGGAATAAACCTCTTGCAAGATTGGCAGAATGTCTAAACGTGCAGCAGGACGTTGGTGCGCTTTGATGAGCTGATCGCGATCGCCCCCACTCAGCCCCACCCCCGCATCGGGATTCAGTAACAGTTCCAACCCAGCCCGCGAGGCTCCATGAACGCCCGTCACCAGAATTGCATCTCCCGGTTGCGCCTGAGAACGAAGGATTGCTTGATCCGGAAAGACCTGACCAAAGGCAGCAATTGCCACCGTTAACACCGTCGAGCGGCACACATCCCCACCCACAATCGGCGTATTGTATTGCGCCAAACAATCAGCTAGGCCCTGGTAAAGCTGTTCTACCCAGCTCACGGGCAAGTCTCCTGGCAAACCCAGCCCAACCGTAATTCCCAAGGGAGAAGCACCCATTGCGGCTAGGTCGGAGAGGTTGGCGATCGCCGCCCGCCATCCCACATCTGCCGGAGAAGTCGTATGCACACCCGGAGATGCCAGTCCCACACTGAAATGCACTCCGTCAACCAGGATATCGGTCGTGACCACAACCGACTGGCCCATCGCCACAGCCATCAGTGCTGCATCATCACCAACTACAGCAGGGGGGCAAAAACGCTGCAACTTTTGCAAAAGCGCCTGCTCCCCCAAATCACGAATCAACATGAGACAACTTTAAGCAGCTTGCGGCTCTACCAGATTTTCAGCGCCTTTGACGACTTTGGCAGAGATAATCTTGTCGCCTTGCTTGAGTTGTTCTAGAACTTCCTTATTCTCGATGACGTAGCCAAAGACCGCATAACGTCCATCCAGCAAATTCAGCCCAGCAGGAGTCAATTCTGGCTCAAACAGGAAGAAAAAGAATTGCGACGAACCTCCATTGGCATCCTCACCGGGACGAGCCATTCCCAACGTGCCGTAGGCAGAGAAAGGTAGTACGGGCTTATCCAGATAGCGTCCTGCATCCTCTAGCGTGATTCCATAAGTCGGCTCAGTGTCACCTTCTACCAAAACTTCCAAAGGAATTGCCCGATATTCACCCGTGTTCGGATCAATAAAGCCTTCTTCTTCTCCGGGTGGATCGCCGATTTGCACTACGTAAAAGTCTTCTGCACGGGTAAACTCTAGCCCGTCATAGAAGCCACGCTGCACCAAATCGACGAAATTTCCAGCGGTGACAGGAGCACTATAGCCATCCACAACCAGCGTCATCGTGCCTTTACTAGTTTCGACCTCAACTGTGGCACGACCCTTAAGTTGGGGCAAATTGCTGTATTCAGCAGGCACCTCAAAGGGAAAATCTTGTACCATCAACTCTTCGAGCTGACCGACCATGTCCAACATTTTGCCCCGCCGAATCCAGATCGCTTCTTTGTCTTTGGTTTCGACGTCTTGCCGCATAGCGTTGATCTCATTCTGCAATTGCAAGACAAGATATTCTGCTTGAGGCTTGTTCTCATCGGGAACGGTAGTCAGCAATTCTGAACGGCGCGAATTGAGAATTCGTTCGGCTTGAGCCAAATTGCCGTTGATTGCACCAAATCGTCTGCGTGCCCGCAGCACTTCCGAAATTTCTTCAATGCTGGTTTGAATTCGTCGCACGGCAGTGTTGTCAATCGGCAATGCATATCTAAGCAACGCTTTGCCATCAGTAATGGCGTTACCAGGCGGCAAAGCGCTAATCAATACATCCGCTGAGGCTGGGCTAACGCACCAAGTTGTACTGAGTCCCAGAAATAGAGCAGCCTGCACTGCGATCAAGACTCCGGCTTTGAGGTAGGGGCTAAGGAAGCTGGCAAACCTCTTGCAAAGTTCAGTTGAACTCGTCTTGGGGGATTCACTAGCCGTTTTTGCAAGAGCGATAGTCATCAGAATTGCTTAAAGAACTCGGCATGAGAGCGGGGATTTTTTGGAACAACCCCATGTTTAATCTTGCCATAGTGGGGGGAATGGGGATGAGGATTGGCGATCGCCAATCCTCATCCCCTAATCTCCAATCCCCAAAATGCTTCTCAGGAAAGTGAAGACGCACCCACTTGAGCGGTACAATAAGTTGCCAATTGTTCTCCTTCAAAAGATTCATGATTTCCAGCAATGACTTTCGCCCAGGTGTCAGCATTGAGCTAGATGGCTCCGTGTGGAAGGTGGTTGAATTCCTCCACGTCAAGCCAGGGAAAGGGTCTGCATTCGTCCGCACTAAGCTAAAAAATGCTCAGACTGGCAGCGTGATCGAGCGGACGTTTCGAGCCGGTGAGACGGTTCCTCAGGCGACGCTCGAAAAAAGCACGATGCAGCACACCTACAAAGAAGCTGATGACTACGTCTTCATGGATATGGAGACCTACGAGGAAGGACGCCTCAACGCCCAGCAGATTGGCGATCGCGTCAAATACCTGAAAGAAGGTATGGAAGTAAACGTCGTGCGCTGGGGGGAGCAGGTCATCGAAGTTGAACTGCCCAACTCTGTCGTGCTGGAGGTGACGGAAACTGACCCAGGAGTCAAGGGTGATACGGCGACCGGAGGCACCAAGCCCGCAATTGTTGAAACGGGCGCTCAGGTGATGGTGCCGCTGTTTATTTCAATTGGCGAACGGATCAAGATCGACACCCGCAATGATACATACTTAGGACGAGAGAATTAGTGGTTTAGCTGGGTGGTGGCGACAGGCGATAGGCTAAAAGCGCCATGGCCCAAGCCTGTTGCCTGTTGCCTATTTTGAGGGGTCACATAAGTGGAATTTGATTTTAACGAACTCCGTCAACTGCTGGCGGTGCTAAATCAAACGGACATAGCAGAACTGACGTTAAAGAGCGATGACTTTGAGCTAGTCGTGCGGAAGGGCTCTCAGATTGGCGATCGCCCTCCAAGCAGTGGTGTTGTTGGGGCAGAAGGCTTTGCGCCACCCGTAGCGATTTTGCATTCCCCAACTCCTGGGGCAGCTACGACGACAGCCGATGTTAGCGTCACCGCTTCAGTGCCGACCCCTGCCCCTCCTGCAAGCGATCGCCTGGTCGATGTGATGTCGCCTATGGTCGGCACCTTCTACCGTGCGCCCGGTCCAGACGAGTCACCTTTTGTAGAAGTGGGCGATCGCATTCGCCCAGGGCAAACCGTCTGCATCATCGAAGCGATGAAGCTGATGAACGAGCTAGAAGCCGAAGTATCCGGCGAAATTGTAGAAATTTTGGTGCAAAACGGAGAGCCCGTAGAATACGGGCAAGCTCTGATGCGAGTCAACCCTGGCTAGATTAAACATCAGCGGGTTCTAGCCGCAAGAATACTTCCTCAAATCGCCACAGCAAGTGACTACTCAAGTTTTGGGAATAGCTCCACCAGCCGTTCAGGGCAAAAATGTACTCCCTTGGTAGGCTACCTGCGGGGGCACGAAAGCCATATTTGAACGTATCCCACTGGAGCAGCCAAATATTATTCACATACCAGCCAATTTGCGCTCCAAATTTGCATTCACTCTTGCTTTGGGCAAACAGCCAGGAGTCTGTTTTGCAGTTTAGCTCACGCCAAATTTTGCTTTGAGTGCTAAACCCAAAGCGGCCGTTGCTATATTTGACCCAAAGGCGATCGATCGCAGCAAGTGTTGCAACAGGCAAATTTCTCACATCTTCTTCACTGAGCCAACCCGCTTCTTCGCGATTCATAATCTTCAGCAAGATTGCTTTAGTCTCAAGGTCTGCATCTTTCCAACGACCCGATGCCATGAGTAGCTGCAAGTAACTTAAATCGGTTGATTGAGGTTGTGCTTGATAAGTTGTGTTTTCTTGATAAGCTGTATTTCCTTGGTAAGCTGTGTTTTCTTGATAACTTGTATTTTGGTGAGCCCAATCTGAATAAGTTGCGTTTTGGTAAGACGTATTTTGATAGTTCGAGCTTTGATAGTGCGGGCTTTGGTAAGACGTATTTTGAGGATTTTGATAAGTAAAGTTGTCAGCAGAATTTTGAGGAGGCTCGTTGTAGCGGGGCTCATTATAGGGTGTTGAAAAGCCCATTTCAGGAGCGAAGTCATAGGACTTTAGAAAAGCATAAGCTGCATTAATTTCCTTCACCTTTTCCTGGGCTTTCTGTTGGAGCCTGGGATTGTGCGTGAAGCGGTCAGGATGCCAAACAACAATCAAATCCTTGTATGCCTGTTTCACTTCATGCTTTGATGCACCGGGCTTAAGGTCAAGAATCTGGTAGTAGTAGGCACAATCCATAAGAAATCAACTGAGATAGGGTAAATTGCTTGAAACTCAAACAGATTAGCTTTTGTAGTTTACAGACCAAGTTTATTTCAGTCCGGATATCCTCAAAAACTCAACTAGAATCTTCAAAGCTAGCAACTGCATCATGACAAAACTTAGGGCGATCGCTTCTAATTTCGTTGGCTACTTAACTCGGTTTAAGCCATTGAATGCATGACTAATTCATATCAATTCCCTAAAGATTTGCTGTTAGAGAGTATGGTTTATGAATTTAATCGATCGCATCAGTTGGGCTGCCCTTGAGCGCATGATTCACACTCAGTTTCCAGCAGTTCGGCAAATTGAATCTGAAGAACTGGCAGCGAGACTAGAGCAGACAGATTTGCCCCAGCTAATTTTGCTGGATACGCGCAACCCGGCAGAATTTGCGGTTAGTCATTTAGCTAACGCCCGGCAAGTTGATCCTAAGCTGGAAATATTCGAGAGCCTAAGACTCCCTTTGAACACGCCAATTGTGACGTACTGCTCAGTCGGATATCGGTCGTCAGCGATCGCCTCTCGCTTACAAGCGGCAGGCTACTCCAACGTGGTCAACTTGAAGGGATCAATCTTTCAATGGGCAAATCAAGGCAGACCCGTTTACCGAAACGAACAGATTGTTCAACAGGTCCATCCTTACAATTCGCTCTGGGGAAGACTTTTAGATGCTAAATTTCATGCTTACGAACCGTAGTCAAACAATAAAAACTGCTATCGAATTTGCTCAAAAGCGTTTGCTCAAAATCAACAATTTGTTCTGAGAAGATCAAGTGCATTTATGCAGATTTATCAGAAGCACATGGAGGAAATTTAGCTTTCGAACTTTTGTCGGTGGGATTCTCCAGACCAAAACAGACGGATATCTGTACCGGACCTCTTGGGACAAATTCGCCAAAATTAAGAAGTAACCGGAGGAACTTCCTATGACAAGCAACCAACCAGGCAATCAAAAATCTTTTGTTCAATCGATTTATCAGTGGTACCGCAGCACCATTCGCAATCCTAAATATCGCTGGTGGATCATCTTAGGAACTCTGGCTTACTTTTTCAGCCCCATTGACATTGCTCCAGATTTCATCCCGGTGATTGGGCAGATCGATGATGTAATGCTAATGACTCTACTGGTGTCAGAGCTATCTCAATTGATGATCGAGCGGGTTAGAAATCGCAAAGATGAAGATGCAGTTGCAGTAGGTAGCGATCGGGTCGCCTCAAGCGTAGAGCAAGAACCTGTTACTGTTGATGCCATCCCCGTTGAGTAGCCGAACCTCCTAAAAATTTGAGATTTAACCTTCTGTAGAGACACGATTCAACGTTTTCCTTAATGAAGGGGACAGGGCAAAGCTCTGTCCTTTTTTTTGCCCAAATTTGTCCTAAAAGGATTGACTCACCTGACGTTCTAGATGAGCCGCAATGCTCGCCTGTTTCTCTAAATCATCCGTTTCCAAATAAACTCGCATTAAAGGTTCTGTACCAGACGGACGCAGTAATACCCAACTGCCATCTTCCAGATAAAGTTTAATTCCATCCTTGCGACCGATCTGCTTAACCCTGATTCCGGCGATGTCGGCTGGCGGATTCTGGCTAAAGGTATCCATCAGAGCTGCTTTGTGAGAATTGCTCAGGTGAAAGTCGAGCCGATGTTCGTAACGAGGTCCTCCAGCATCGGCGATCGCCTCTTCTACCAGTTGGCTCAGCGGTTTGCCTGCGTAGGCGATCGCCTCCACCACGAGCAGGGCTGCTAGTACCCCATCCTTTTCAGGAATGTGTCCTGCAATGCTCAGCCCGCCTGACTCCTCACCGCCAATTAGCACGTTGGCAGTTCGCATTTTTTCGCCAATATGCTTGAATCCGACTGGCGTTTCATAAAGCTCCAGCCCATATTTCAGTGCCAAATTATCGAGCAGATGGGTTGTGGCAACCGTCCGAGCGATCGCCCCCGTCTTACCCCTCTGTTCAACCAAATGGCGCGTCAGCAGCAGCAAAATTGCGTTGGGCGTGAGAATATTTCCCTGATCATCCACAATGCCAAAGCGATCGCTATCTCCATCAGTGGCAACTCCCAGAGCCGCCTTATCCTGCTGCACTGCTTTCACCAAGCCTCTCAATTGCTTGCCTTTGGGTTCAGGAATGCCACCACCAAACAGCACGTCTCGCTGCATGTGGAAGGCTTCAGTCTGACAGCCGCAGTGGCTTAACGCGACATCCAAATAGCCACGCGAAGTTGAGAACAGCGCATCGTACTTGACCTGTAGATTAGCCTTGCGAATCCGCTCGATATCCAGCAGCGTGTATAAGAACCGGAGGTAGTTAGGTTTAGGGTCAAAGGTAGAAATCTGATCAGTCCGATCGCTGCTGGGAGGTCGAGTCGATACTCGATCGAGCTGAGCTACGATTGCATCGGTAATTTTTGATGTAGCCGGGCCAGCATAGTCAGGGATATATTTGATGCCGCAATACACGGCTGGGTTGTGGCTGGCTGTGAACATAAGCGCGCCTGCCGAGTTGAGCAATTTGGCGCTGTAAGCGATCGCTGGAGTTGGGCAATCTCGCTCTACCAGTTTGACTGTCCAGCCTGCATCTGCCAGCACTACTGCTGCTGTTTTGGCAAATTGATCGGCAAGGAAGCGAGTGTCATAGGCAACCAAAACAGGACGCGATTTGGAATAGGCAGTTTCTAGATAATGGGCGATCGCCCGTGTGACTCTACACACATTGGCAAAGGTAAAATCATCCGCAATGATTCCACGCCAGCCGTCCGTGCCAAAGCAAATTTGGCTTGTATCGTTGGCTGCCTTCATTCTGCCTTTCCTCCCTCACCTGAGTCGAATATAGCGCTTTACGCTCGACTCGCCACTCGCCATCTCTGATGACTATTGCTGCGTCTACTGATTTCCTGCGCCTACGCAGCTCTCAGCTAGACAAACCACCAACACCGAGGTAATCGTAGCGGTTGGTTGAAATTCTTGAGTTTCATTAAAATCAGCGGTTGTCGAAGGATAAACGCCAGCAGTTTGCTGATTGAAATTGCCCGTTCCAAAGGAAAGGTTAGAGGCAGGATGATTCTCAAAACGGACGTATTCCCGCCCTTCGTTCTGCGTGTTGTAGGAAAGCGTTGCTTTACCGTAAGCTGATTCTGCTTGAGCGATCGCCACTCCCGGACCCACTGATTCACCAGTGAGAAACTTAGGATTATCAGTCATTAATCCTTGAATCACATCTTCATCTGTAAAGGTTCCACCTGGCAGATAGAGAATGTAAAACTGAACTTCGCCAGCTTGACGAACGGCGATCGCATCAAAGTCTGCAATAAAAGGAGACTCAACCACAAACTCGGTTTCTGCTCCCAACGCCTGCTTTAACTCGCCCAGGGTCATTCCTAATTTGGCTAGCCCAATTCCCTCGGCTGAGATGCGTCGCTCATCGGAAACAGCTGTCTCTGATACTGAAGGAGTAGAACTGGGAGACGGAGCACCTTCTTCAGCAGCAGGCGTGCTATCTGGCACAGAAGCTTCTGGACTGACGGGAGGAACAGTACCGCAACCCGCCAACCCCAGCAAAATACCAGAGAAAATTAAGTACTTTTTCACAAACGTCTAACTGAAATTTCAATGGAATCGTAACAAGTAACCTTAGATCAACGGAAGCAATTTGAGCAACTTAGTTCCCCCTTCTCGCTCTGGTTGAAAATACGAAATAAATGGAGCGATCGCCTAGTAGAAATCTATCGAGGTTAGTCCGGCATCCGTTAAATCAGAGGTTTCACCATCCATACAGATTGGGAAGTATAACCTAGTTTCTGGTAAAGGCTAATCGCAGGTTGATTTGCAACAAAAACCTGTAGACCCATTTGACGATCGCCCCTCTCCCTTGCCCACTCCTCCGCATGGTGCATCAATGCTGACCCAATTCCTTTACGACGATGAGCAGGCAGCACATAAAGCAAGAAAATATGAGAGTGGCGATCGCCTTTTACCTGATCAATAGCGTTTCCTAACCACAAGCAAGCAATTGGCGATCGCGCATAAGTTCCCGTACCAAATTCAGGCTTATGAGCATCGGACTGCCCAATCCACCAGAGCGGCGTTTCCTTAGAAAAATACTGCTCAACAGTTCGCGCAAGATGAGCAAAGGACTGATCAGGATATAGCTCCTGATACGTGCGCTGCATAAACTGCACCAACAGCGCCCGATCCAGCCCCGAACCTGACCAAAGCACATAATCGGTGGGAATTGCCACAGCTAAAACCCAGCGACGCTAAAAGGAAGCCGCTTCGGGCAAGCCATGCACCAAAATTTCTAATGTGGGAGGCAAATCTGCAACGGCTTCGGTGTCTGCGGCTTGTGCTTGCTCCTCTGGCTGCTCAATAGGAGCAGGAGCCATCATGTCAGAAGGCAGGAAAATTCGCGCACTGACAGCAACGAGGGCGACCACAAAAACCAGGACAACTAAAAGCGGCGCAATATATTGACGAAAAATAGCCATGATGGGTGAAGGGATTTTAAGAAAAAATCTCAAGTTTTATAAAGCTCTTTCATCCATCCTACTACCATTCATTCTGAGTGATCGCTATCCTCGACATCTCCTAAGCCCGGTCTAGGAACTGCCAACGGACGCGGATGCCAGGGAGCAAACAGCGGCAACAGCAACAGCCCCGGCAAAGCCGCAATCAGAGTCAATAGGAAAAAAGTTGTCCACCCTGTAAGTTCTACAATTCTTCCGGCTGGAGCCACCAAAATATCGCGGCTGACTGCCATTAAGCTAGACAGCAAGGCAAACTGCGTCGCCGAAAATCGCTGATTGCAAAGACTCATCAGAAATGCCACAAAGGCAGCAGTTCCCAAGCCAGCACAGAAGTTTTCGATATTGATCGCTACAACCATGAAGGGATAGTTTCGACCGATTTGCGCCAGGATGAGGTAAGTCAGGTTGCTAACTGCCTGAAGTCCACCAAAGATCCAGAGGGAACGGTTGATTCCCAATTGGCTTAAAACCGCACCACCCGCCAACACACCTACGATTGTTGCCAGCAGACCCATTCCACCCTGGATGGCACCAATATCAGTTTGACTAAAGCCAGCCTGCAGCAGAAATGGCAGGGACATATTGTTGACTAACGCATCGCCCAGTTTATAGAGAACGATGAAAACTAGAATAGCGATACCCTGGAACAACCCCGATCGCTGAAAAAATTCCAGGAAGGGCATTTTGATTGCTTCTGCCAAAGAGGATGGCGGGCGATCGCGCAAAACTGGTTCCGGTGCCCAAATGGAAAAAACAATACTAATCGCCATCAACCCTGCCAGGCACAGATAAACTGCCGTCCAGGGAATTCGATCTGCCAGGATAAGCGCCAGGGAACCTGTCAACAGCAGCGCAACCCGATACCCCAAAACGGCAACGGCTGCTCCGGCTCCCATTTCTCGCTCTTCCAGCACATCGGTGCGGTAAGCATCAAACGCAATATCTTGACTGGCGCTAAGAAACGCGATCAGCAATGCATTCACGGCAAGAAGCTGGAGCGCTTGAGTTGGGTTTTGCAGAGCCATAGCGGCGATCGCCAATGTCAACCCCACTTGCGTAATCACCAGCCAACCCCGACGACGACCCAAGAATGGTGGCATGTAGCGATCGATCAACGGCGACCAGAGAAACTTCAGCGAATAGGGCACCCCCACCAAACTAAAGGCTCCAATCGAGGCTAGATCAACTCCCTCAACTGTCATCCAGGACTGTAGCGTCCTACTCGTCAAAAACAGCGGCAGTCCTGACGCAAATCCCAGAAACAGCAGTGCTGCCATTCGCTGGCTCTGAAAAACCTTAAAGAAAGAATCAACTGACTTCACGATCGCCCTCCGGCTCCTGACAGGAGAAATGCCTCCTTTCTGATTCAGTCATCTTGCCACAGAGCGATTATCAAAAAGTCTTTGTTTCCCGCTAATGCACCAACCCCTGCAGGAAGAGTCACCCTTACAATCATTCACCAGTCATTCTTCCTATCTGCTTCATCACCTGTAGCACCTTAAAAAGCACATTACGTCCCGGCAATAGCATCACATCCGAGACATCATAACGAGGCTGTGGTTCTTGAATGAGTTTAATGAAAGCAAAACTGCTGCCGTTGGTTACCAATCCATAGGTCAATCGCGCAGGGTGAGGAGTTGCCAGCATATATCCCAACGCCTGAGGGATTGCGCGATCAATGCCAAAGACCGAATTTTTTGCCTCCACTACCAAAACCCAGAAAAAGTCTTTGATCACCAGCGCATCAATTCGACCTCTCCAAAGTTCATTTGCTTCTGTAACTTCAATCTGTACTGGCTCCTCCAGCCTGACCTCAAACGGATATCGATAGAACCCAGCTAGATGCAACAAAGGAGAAACCACTATTAGCTTGATCAAACCTTCAGAAATTTGCCCCATTCGAGTTTGATCAAAATACTCTTGCTGTACCTGCTCCAGATAGCGTTTTTCCTCATCACTCAACTCGGGAAGAGCTTCATGCCACTCCGCAAAAAACTCAGGATCATCTGTTAGCTTGAGATTCTGCTTTTCCTCTAGCTCCGGCAACGTGAGGTTACTGATTGCAAGGCTCTGTACCATTTGTATCTCAGCTGCGGATCTGGACCGGCATGACCAGGTAAGTCATTTTCGTGCCGCCTAAAGGAGTGAGAATTGACGGGCTGGTTGCCGTATTGAACTGCATCTGAATTTCGGTAGTGTTGAGAGCCTTCAGGCCTTCCACCAGATATTTCACGTTGAAGGCGATTTCTAAGTCTTCACCAGAAATTTGCGCCGCGACGGATTCGCGTCCACTGCCCACGTCAGCCGCGTCTACCGACAAAACTAACTCTTGCTCAGCGTTGTTCATTTCCAGCTTCACAATGCTGTTTTTTTGGTCTGCGAGGACTGCAATTCGCTCTAACGCACCAACAAATAGGCGACGCTCAACCGTCAGTTGGCGGGAAAACTGACGCGGAATCAGTTGCCGATAGTTGGGATATTGTCCTTCGAGTAAGCGGCTGGTGAGGCGCTGATTTGCCCACTCGAAGGTTAACTGCCCCTGGTCAAAGTGAACGGCGATCGCCCCCGTATCCTGATGCACTTGCAGCATTCGCTCTAGCTCTCGTAGAGCTTTACTCGGAACCGTCACATCAAATTCGGCTTTTGCCTCTGCATCAGTCGTTCCTTTGCCATTTGCCTTAGCTGCGCTAGACGGTTCCACATCCGGTTCCACGTTCACAGTTTGGACTACCGCAAGACGATGTCCATCCGTTGCGGCAAATTCCAGGCTGTCTGGCTCCACCGTCAAATGCACCCCGGTTAAAACCTGCTTGGTTTCATCAGCACTCGTTGAGAACAGCGACCCGCGCAGCCCTTCAATCAAAGATTCAACGGGCAAATAGGTCACATCCCCATCTTCAATCGTTGGCAATTCGGGATACTCTTCTGCACCCATGCCGCGAACCTGATACCGCCCAAAGGCACAGGTCAGCGTTGCAGTCATATCACCCGATTCAGTTGCCAAAGTAATTTCGCCATCGGGCAAACGCGAAACGATATCGCTCAGCAGCTTAGCAGGCAGGGTCAGCGTCCCCCCTTCCTCAACCTGTGCCGCAAAGCTAGTTTGCACTCCCAAACTCAAGTCAAATCCAGTGAGACTGACGCGCTGAGTTTCCTCATCCGCCTTCAACAGCACATTTGCCAAAACGGGATGGCTGGGACGCGAAGGAACAGCGCGGCTAACCAGGGAAAGGTGAGAACTTAGTTCGTTTTGGGCACAAATGAGTTTCATGGGTGAAAAATTGATGCTTGCGGCTGTCTGATTGAGGGCTTCTGGGTCAAAGACGGATTGAAGGAACTTGGGTATGCTCTGCGAGATTTCAACTTTTAGACGCTTTAACTTGAGTTAGCTGGCTTGGCTAGTAATGGGTTCGCGCTTGTTTTGTAACGGCTCAGTATTTAGAGATCAGATCCTTTGTACTATTTAGTTGTACAAAAGCTAGTACTTCAACTAGTACATTGAAAAGCCAAGGACAAGTTCTGCTTGGAACGAGATCCTAACACCCTTACCGCCTTTAATTGAACCTTTCAATTTGTTGAATCTGAAGCATTCATCCGTGACTTTAAAGGATTCCGGATCGGATCTTTAAAAAAAGATCGGTAGTAGTAGGGCCTGTGGAAAATGTGGAAAAAGTCAGGGGATCACGCCAGCGTAGGGATCTTGAAAGTTTCTAACTTGTGGAGAACTTGTGGAAAAAGAGAAGAGAGTTTTACCCAGTATTTATACTCATCTAGCATTTCCACCTAAACCCTGGCTTTTCCACGTTGGTTTCCCCAAAGTTTTCCACAGAAAAATGGTGCTTTTCCACAGCATTTTTCCTCTTAATATTCCTTAATTTAAGAACGCTACAAAAGTTTACTTTAGGGGACTTAGGGAAAACCTCTATATGAATTTCGTCAGGTTTGCTGGAAAATATCTCTGCTCTATACAGAAAGATCTCTGAAGAATAGCAACTTTTTGGCGAAAGTTTGTTGTTTAGCCTGTAAATGAAGCGATTTTGGCAGGAGTAATGAGGTCGCTCCAGAAACTGCACCAATAAGAATGTCAAGAATTGGGCTTGTGCTGCTTAGAGCTTGATTAAACAGCCTGGTTTAAGTACATTTGTACTATATTCATGCGTTGTTGGTTCTGCAATGCAGATGCCAGGGTTGAACGGGAGAGGGCAGGATGAGTCTTGAGCAAACGAATCAGTTGATTCAATTAGTCCTAAATTCGGTGTTGATGGTGGCAGCGTGCGTGGTGATTTTGGGTGGACTGCTGGTGCGCCACACGGCAACTCACAGACAACTGCGATCGCTCACTCAGGAATATTCTGAGCTAATGGGTGGGTCGGTTTTGCTCAGGGGCGATCGCTTGCTCCAGGTCAAGCACCAACTGCGGCAGTTGCGACAGCAATATCAGGATGCCTATCGCAGCATTTTGGTGATTCACTATGCGCTGTTCATGTTTGTGTTGAGCGGGCTGACCGTTGCCCTGAGAACGATCGCGAATGCGGATTGGCTGATTACAGCAGCATTAGTGCTATTTATCGTTGGGTTGGTCATGCTGCTGCTGGGATTAGCGCTGGCGTTGGCAGACCTTCATGCAGCCAAGCGATCGCTCTGGAATGAGATCCAGTGGGCGCTCAGCTTAGGCAATGCAGGGGAAACACCTTTACTGGAAGGCAAACCTGAAATGTTGGAGAAGCGATCGCCCCTCCCCAAAAAAACAACTCGCAAACTTCCTAAACTGACCAAATCCTCTAGGCAACAAAAACCTAAAACCGGAGTGATTTAATACCGCTACTGCTGTACACCTCGCTGGCGGCTCGATGCAGCAGCGAGTGACGATAGACCAGTGCTTCAAAATCATCGCCATAGCCGCCGCCAATGACACAAGCGACCGGATAGCCTTGGGCAGCACAGGTACTCAAAACCTGCATTTCCCGGCAAAAAAGGCCGCGGTCGCTGAGAGCCAGTTTGCCCAGGCGATCGCCCGAATGTGGATCAACTCCCGCGTCGTATAGCACCAGGTCGGGCTGAAACCCAGACAGCAAATCGGGTAAATATTTCGCCAAGGTTTGCAGATATTCCTCATCTTCCATGCCGACGGGTAAAGGCACATCCAGGTCGCTGGTTTGCTTGGTGCCGGGAAAATTCACCTCGCAATGCATAGAGAAGGTAAAAACAGTCGGGTCGTCCTGAAAAATGAATGCAGTGCCGTCTCCCTGATGCACGTCCAGGTCTACAATCAGGACTTTTTGGGCTAACCCTTGCTGCTGAATCACACGAGCGGCGATCGCCAAATCATTAAAAATGCAGAACCCTGACCCGTAGCTAGGAAAAGCGTGATGGGTGCCGCCTGCCGTATTGCAAGCCAGCCCATGCTCTAGCGCCAGTCGTGCCGTTAAAATTGTGCCACCCACTGCAATGCAGGTACGCTGAACCAGCGCCGGACTCCAGGGTAAGCCAATTCGCCGCTGAGCCTTGGCATCCAGCGTTCCCTCGCAGTAATCTCGAATGTATTCCGGTGTATGCACCAGTTCGATCCACTCCTGGGGCGGGGCTTCAGGCTGATGAAATTGGGATGCAGAAGCGACTCCATCCGCCAGCAGGGTTTGGTACAGCCGCCTAAACTTCTCCATTGGGAACCGATGTCCAGGTGGCAGAGGTACAACGTAATCAGGGTGATAAACGAACGGCAGATCCATCTAACGTAAAATCAATCCTTGTACTTAAACCCGTCATGCAAACCGAAACGTTTTGGCAATTAGGCAGCAACAGCCCCGACAATGCCAGCCATTTTGCCACGATCAGCCGATGGTGGGCTGAGTTGAGTGGCAAGGAAGTTACCTGGCGACAACGCCTGATTCCTCCCAATGGAGATTTGAGCGTACTGAACTGGGAAACCCAGCGGTTCGACGAGACGATTCTCTTTGATGCGGCTGAAACGCGCGGTATCACGCTCTACTGGCGCAAATCTGGCTCTACGGATGAACGCAATACCACCCCTCACAAACTGGCACTCGATCATTTGCATCAGCGCCTTTATGTTTTTCCGCGATCGCAGCAAGAAGTCGTGATTCAGATTGGAGTCCCTGAAGAGGTTTACCGATCGCTCGTCGTTACAAACCCCCAAATCGAACGTAGCACAAGCGGCAAAGACCAAATTCTCACCCTCAAAGACGACCTCCAGCAGCTAGAGATCAAAATCTCTTTGGGCGCTGAAAATTTCGAGCAACTCAAGCGACTGCTCAGAGTCGAAGACTAATCCCAACAGAATCTTAGCGAGAAGCGACAGCCTGAGCCATTTTTCCCTACAGTTAAAACAGTAGACACTTTTTGGCACGCCGATGATGGTGCGGCAGGCTGCGCTACCATTCACGCAGGAGTCCTAGTGGGTACGGTGTTCAGGTTTCTTGAGGTGTTATGTCGTCTTTCAATTGGTTTAATCGGCAGTACAACGATCGTGTCGATGCTCAGACCGAGCCAGCAGAAACTCCTTCAACTGAGCCAGAGACCGAATCAGCAGAACCCGCGGCGGCGGACTCAACCCCAGATGTGTCAGCAGACTACCTCAACTGGGCAAAAGCAGCTTACCAAAACATTCAAAAGCGCCAGCAGACCAGTACAACCGCTTCACCGCCAACCGTTACCGAAACGGCTCAGGCTAACTCTGCAGAAACTCCCCAAGCCGCTGAATCATCTGACTCTGTGTCTGAACCAGCAGAGCCAGTTTCTCCTATAGCTGAGTCAGAAACGGAATCAGCGCCAACGGCTGAACCTGCTTCTGAAGGCGAGGCTGAATCGGCTTCTGAAGCTTCTCTAGAAACTCTTCCTGAGCCTACTGCTGAACCTACCTCAGAACTTGTTGCAGAAACTGCTGCTGAACCTGATGCGGAAGTTTCCTCCACAGAGAGCATTCCTGAAAGTTCTACCGAAACACCTGCAAGTGATGAAGTTGCTGTCACTGCTCCTCTGCCTTTTTGGGCGCAAGCAGAAGCAGAGCGGCAAGAACGCTTGGAGCGACTTAAAGCAACAGCAATCGAAGAACCTGAACCTGTTCCTGTTGCTGCAACAACAGCAACTCCAGAAGAAACCGCTGATTCCGGTTTTCCTGGAATTGAATTTGACGAAAATTTCCTCTGGTCAGCCGAGGTGTTAGCGTCCCAGGGTCGCCGTCCCGAGCAAATTTCAGTTGAAGAAATTACCTGGCTAAAGCGGCTGCGGCAGGGACTAGATAAAACCCGTCGCAACCTGGTGAATCAACTGCGGTCAATCGTTGGGCAAGGACCGCTCAACCAGGATGCGGTCATGGAGATCGAGTCGCTGCTGCTTCAGGCTGATGTGGGAATTGTGGCGACCGACTACATCATCGAGTCACTGCAAAACAAGCTGCGCCAGGAAGCACTGCCCCCAGCGGAGGCGATCGCTTACCTCAAGCAAATCCTGCGCGACATGCTGGACAACCCTCTGGGCAAATCCTATTCCCCCATCTTCGCACCCGAAAAAGAGACGCTCAACATCTGGTTAATAACCGGGGTAAATGGTGCCGGGAAAACGACAACAATCGGCAAAATCGCTCATATTGCCAAAAAATCGGGCTATAACTGTCTGATCGCTGCGGCTGACACTTTCCGGGCTGCGGCGGTGCAGCAGGTTAAAGTATGGGGCGATCGCAGCAACGTAGAGGTGATTGCTAACCCCGGCAAAAATACCGATCCGGCTGCCGTTGTGTTTGATGCGATCGCTGCTGCCCAATCTCGCAACACCGAACTGCTGCTCATCGACACCGCAGGTCGCTTGCAAAACAAGAAAAACCTGATGGACGAGCTGAGCAAAGTTCGCCGCATCATCGACAAAAAAGCGCCGAACGCCAAAATTGAGTCGCTGCTCGTGCTGGATGCCACGCTGGGGCAAAATGGACTGCGTCAGGCGGAAGTCTTCTCTGAGGCAGCTCAGCTTAGCGGTGTCGTCCTCACCAAGCTAGATGGCACTGCCAAAGGCGGAATCGCTTTAGCAGTCGTACAGCAGCTTGGACTACCCATTCGCTTTATTGGAGCAGGCGAAGGCATCGAAGACTTACGCCCCTTTTCCAGCTACGAGTTCGTCGAAGCGCTTCTTAGCGGCTGAGTCAAGACTGTTTCAAAGCAATTTGAATAGACATGCGGTAGATTCCTGTACGGGCTTGACAACGCTAAGCCCCTGCTTAAACTTGGCTATCACAAGCTCTGTTTAGACTGAAATGTTTTAGCATTTAGCAAACATATGTCATCAGTTCGACACAATCTTGTCAGACTGTGAGTATATCTAAAGAGTTTGAGAATGCACCTGCAACCTGTGGCAAGTAGCTGAGAAGATTTCAGACTAATTCTCTGAATCTTTCCCCTACTCAATACTTCACAGTCTTGTTGTGTTCTGTCGTGTCTCAACTTGGATGAGTAATGACTTTTGCAACCTACCAATCTAAGAAAATCGGGTATCGAGCAGGACGGTGGATTCGCGCTACAGTATGGTTTGGGCTAAGTGTAGCTGTGAGTCTGTTGATTTGGGCGATCGCTCCAGCCACACACGCTCAAACACCTGAGACACCGTCAGCCGAGACATCGCCAGCGGAGACACCAGCAGAAGATCCATCATTGGCTGCTCCTAGCCTCAGTTTGGAGCTTCCAGACTTTAGCGATTTACTTCCCTCTGATACATCAGAAATTGATACCCAATCTGTCTACCTGGATGGAAATCAACTGTTTATAGTTGCGGCTCCAGATATAACCGTAGATGACCCTAACGATTCAGAAAATGGCTCCAGCGCTCTTAACGCACGGGTCAATAGCATTGAAACTCAACTCAAACAAATCGTTAATGCCGACTTTAATCCCGCTACACTACAACTCACTTCAGAGTATGTAGAAGCTGAGGAAGTATTTGTAATTAATGCCAGCTACGGCATGGGTGAAAATGAGACAAACGAAGATTACTTGCTGACTGTTAATGCATTAGACGCTCAGGCAAACGGGGTTGACGACTTAGAAACCTGGACAAACGAGCTAACCGAAAGAATTGAAGGAGCACTGCTTAGAGCTGAGCAAGAACGTCGTCCAGACTCTTTAAGACAACAGATCTCGATCGCCAGTGGCATTTTACTCGTGATGATTGTTGCAAGCTTTTTGCTTACTGTGTTTCAGCAGCAAGCCAAGCAAAAACATCGCTTTATTACGGCACGGCGAGAAGCAGATGCTCAAGAAATGTCAGCGGCAGCAGATACCGGCAACCCAACCGAGATGACGACTGCCCTGTTACAGCGGCAAATGCACAACCGCCAACAGCACAACCTCAACGAAATTCAACGGCGACTGTTTCAACTCGGTCAAGTTTTCATCTGGGGAGGTGGCACACTAATAATCCTGGGGCTATTCCCTTACACTCGCTGGGTGCAGCCCCTAATCCTCAACTGGAATTGGATACAATTTCCGCTCTACATCACACTGATCCTGTTTAGTACCTACGTTGCCATTCGTATCAGTGATGTTTTAATCGATCGCTTTTTCTTAGTTCTGCAAAGCGGTACCAGCTTTAGGGCAGAAACTTCTCAGCGACTAGCACTCCGATTTTCGACTTTTTCCCGTGTTGCCAAAAGCATCATTGCAGTACTTCTAGTCAGTTCTGGGATTGTTACCTCTCTTGCTGTCGTAGGAATTGAAATTGCTCCTCTCTTGGCTGGAGCGGGGATTATTGGTTTAGGAATTTCTTTTGCGTCACAAAGTTTGATCAAAGACATCATCAATGGCTTTCTCATCCTATTTGAAGACCAGTATGGAGTCGGAGACGTAATCATCGTTGGAGACGTCGCTGGATTAGTGGAAAACATGAACCTTCGCATTACTCAACTGCGAAATGAAGAAGGACGTTTGATCACAGTTCCAAATAGTGAAATCAGAATTGTGCAAAACCTCTCCAAAGAGTGGTCGCGGGTCGACTTAACGATCACGATCGCCAACAATGCCAACCTGGACGAAGCGCTCAAAGTAGTTAATGACGTAGCTCAAGAAATGAGTCATGATCGCCACTGGCGTTCTCTAATTTTGGAGTCTCCTTTGTTGCTGGGAGTAGATAAGCTTGATCATATCGGCTCAATGATACGACTTTGGATAAAAACCCAGCCGCTCAAACAGTGGGATGTTGCACGAGAATATCGCCGTCGTCTAAAGCTAGCTCTTGATGAAGCCGGAATTGCCATTGGCGTGCCTCAACAGTCGCTCGTATTTAAGAGTGATTTGCGCCTTGCAGGTGAATTAGCTGAGGAGCAGAATGGTGGTGAAGATGGACAAAAGGCAGACGGAGGATTTACTCATACCGAGTCGCGTTCTTCCGGTCCAACCAATCCATTTCACGTGGGCAACTAAAATAAAGTGAAAAAGTTGAACCTATTGCACATGCCGTTGAAATCAATATCGCAATCCTAAATTTGCTTTTGAAAAAGCAATTTCAACGTGGGTTACATTAGCTTAGAGTTCAGCTTTAGAAGCCATGCAAAGCAACATCCGTCATACTCTCAAGACTGTTGCTCTACTAATGTTTGGGGCTGCGATCGCCCTATTCCTCACAAATTGCAGAGCAGTTTCCAACCAGAGTTCAGACCAAGCTAGCTCCACTACAGTCGAAAATTCAACGGACGAAGTTCAACCTACGGGATGTGTCACGTCAATCAACGACCCTGCCGCTCCAGTCACCAACATCTACTCCAATCCTGAAGAACAGTCCAGTGAGGTGTTGGATGAATTGCCCAACAATACAGAGATAACAGTAGTAGGCTCTCAGAATGGTTGGCTGCAAATCAATTCACCTGTAGCAGGCTGGGTCTTTTTAGGATCAACAACGGTTTCCTGTGGTGACACCGCCGCAATTCAAACTGTCGTCGGTAATGTTGATCTGTTGAAGGAGAAAGCGATTGGGGGCGATCGCCTCGCTGCCGATATGCTGATTCGCTATGCATTTCAAGCAGACAGCGCAGGTGCCGAAGTCGCGCTCGGTGCAATTATGGAATGGGCACAAACGAATCCAGAATTACTCATCTCCGTTCTGGATGAACAGCCTCAATCTGTCCGAAATGGCGTGCTGTCTTTGCTCAAATTTTCTTTATCATCAGAGGCTCAATCTACCTTTGAAGCGGCGCTAACGAAACAAAGTTCGGATTCGCCAACGGCTCAAACTTGGCAGCAAGACGATCGCCCCTCTCCTTAGAGAAAGTTCAGCCAAAACTTCAAAACTTACTCCTCAACCGGGTTGCTAAACCTCAATTCCCTGCATATCCAAACTGCGCCATAAATACCAGGAGGCGATCGCTCCATAGGGTTTCCACTTTTGCCCCATCAACTCCACCATCTTTTTGGTGGGTAAGTCATCTAGCTGATAGAGCTTTCGAATTCCAGCCCTCACCCCTAGATCATCTACGGGTAAAACATCAAGTCTCCCTAGCCGAAAGATCAATAGCATTTGAGCACTCCAACGCCCAATCCCCTTAACTTGAGTGAGCGTTTGAATGATGGCTTCATCTTCCATTTCTGCCAACTCTGCCATAGTAGGTAAACCGTCTAATATCTTCTGCGCTAAGTCTTTGAGGTAAATAATTTTAGAGCGTGAAATGCCAACTCCACGTAGCGTTTCATCAGGTGTGTTGAGAATATCCATTGCTGTCGGCAATCTTTCAGCGTAAAGCTGAAGAAACCTGCCGTGAATTACATTCGCAACTTTGGTAGAAAGCTGCTGATGCAGAATTGTTTTAGAGAGAGAAAATAGCAAATCTGCTTCAAGCTGGGGTTCCCCCAATTGACAGGGGCCAACCTGCTGAATCAGGTTTCCTAGAACGGAGTCAGACTTGATGAGAAAGGCGATCGCTGTTGAATAATCCATCGCTGAAAAACTATATTTAAGGCTCTCGTCGTAACAAAGTAAAACTGGTAAAACTTGACTTCTAGATACCTAAACTTACCTAATTCTGTAGAAAATTGGTCGAGTTTATCGTATGAATAACAAGTCAATTTTTCCTTTAAGAATTAGTTGGGTTGGCTGACATCACTAGATTAATCACAGCAATAGAAGAGCAGTAAATAGCTGTCTTAACATCATGCTAGTTACAACACAGATTCGACCATATTTAGCTGAAACGCTTTATCAAAAGTGGGCTGAGAAGAATTTAGCAATTGATATAAATTAATATAACTAGATCGACTTCAATCTATTGACACTAGCTGTTTCGTATAAATACGGTAGTCACAGCAATTCGTGAAGCCTGAATGAATTTAAAGAATTGGTGACTGTTTTTGATCTGCACTGGGGAAACCTATTGCCAAGTAAATTCGTGTGAGAATAAAGCTATGGCAGACGCAGGGAATACCTTACAGGAAGCAAAGCGAGTTGCCTTTAGTAGAGGCTTCGCTAGATATGCAGACTCCCTTATTTCCACAGACCGCAACGACTATTACCGAATCGATCTTACAACCCGCAAAAGCTTTAGCGCTAAAGTTTCTGGTTTAACGGGCAATGCCGACCTTGCGCTTTACGGTAGCAGAGGTGGGATAATTCGTCCCACTTCTAGACAGCCTCTCACACGAGAAGAGAACATCAATCGTACCCTTGACCCAGGTACCTACTACCTTCGAGTTTTTACTCCTGAAGCAACAACCACAACTCGATATGCCTTAACCCTATCTGCTTTTGACGACAATGCCGGAAATACCCAGACTAGGGCACGTGCTTTAGGAGACATCACTGGAGTCGTTAACCGTGTTGATTATACAGATTTTGTCGGAGTCTCAGACTTAAATGACTTCTACAGTTTTACAGTGAGCGATCGTAGAACTGTTAATGCCTCCATCCGAGGTCTACGGGGCGATGCCGACCTGTACCTAAGAGACACTGCAGGCAACATACTCCAGCAGTCTGTTACAGCAGGTACTGCTAGCGAAGTCATTACTCGTGCTTTAAATGGTCCGCTCACCAATGGTAACCCTGTCAACGACCCTACCAGACCTGTTACTTATTTCCTGCAAGTTGTTCCCAAGGCAGGTGTGCGTACTGGATACACACTAGGAATCTCTACGGGTCCAGAAGCTGGGGCAACCGTTGCAAAAGCACGTAGTATCGACCTTACTTTTGATAGTCAAACTTATAGTGATGGACTCGGTGATGGGGATAATATAGACCTTTACAGCTTCAGGGTAGACACCCCTAGCGACTTTAATCTGCGGTTAGATGGCTTCAATGCAACTTTAAACGCGGATGTGCAGCTCTATCGAAATGACGGCTCAATTGCTCCCTTTACACCTCAAAACCTTGTTGCTTCATCGGTTCAAGGCGGACTAGGGATTGCAGAAAGCCTCACCAACCAGCGGTTGACTGTGGGCGATTACCTGATTCGAGTTAGCCGATTTGGCAACACGGGCAACTCCTCCTATAACCTGACATTATCGGGACTGCCAGGAGACAGAGCGCCAAACACAATTCAAACTGCCCGTAACCTTAACTTGAGCAGTACAAATATCCGCGCTCCGTTTACGCTAACGGGTACGGATGGTGCCCCTGAATTTATTAACCCTGCTGACCGGCTCGACTTTTACAAAGTGGACCTAAACTCAGGCGGTCGCACTTTCCTTAGCATCAGGCTCACCAACCTGCCAAACGGCAACTTGCCAAGCGGCACTGCTGATCTATTGCTGCTGCAAGATAGCAACAATGATGGAGTCATTAGTGACTCAAATGGCAGTGGCACTATCGATCTAGGCGACGAGGAAGTTATCTCCGTTTCTACCAGAACGGGTTCTTCTCCCGAAACGATTGGAGGCACTTTCCAGGATGGCACTTACTACCTCGCTGTTAGACCTGGTGTAGAAGGTCAAGCCAGCTTCTACGATCTCAGTGCTTACACTGCTCCAGGTGGCACAGTTCCTAGTATCACCAGAGACATTCTGTTTGGGGCAGGCAGTTCTGACCCTCGTGAATTCACTGACGTGAGTGGCTCCCTCTACTTCACTGCAAATGATGGAGAAGGATATGCTCTGTGGAAGAGTGAAGGAGCTATTTTGACCGCACTTGGCACTGTGCAAACTACGGCAAAAGTGAAAGCGATCAAGCCAGGAGCAACGTCAACCGATATTTCTGGACTTACCAATATCAATGGTGTGCTTTATTTTGCGGCTGACGACGGAGTGAATGGCACCGAGCTATGGAAGAGTGACGGTACTGCAGCCGGAACCGTGTTGGTTAAGGACATTAATACTACAGTGGGAGGTTCTTCTCTGCCGCGATCGCTAACCGCGGTTGGCGATACGCTCTACTTTGTAGCTTCTAACCAGGGTGGCAATTTCGAGCTATGGAAGAGCGATGGCACTGCAGCCGGAACCGTTCAAGTTGCAGATTTAGCAGCGGGATTAGTTAGCTCTTCTCCAAACAGCTTGACTAATGTCAATGGCACCCTCTTCTTCACAGCTAATGCTGGTGCGACAGGAACGGAACTGTACCGTCTTGACCCTGGCAGCACGACCCCTCAACTTCTAGACATTGCAACAACGGGTAATCCCAACTCCTTCCCTGAGAATTTAACCGTTGTGAACAACGGGCTGTACTTTACAGCGCTCACCGATGCAAACGGAATAGAAATCTGGAAGATTGGTGCTAACGGTAGCCCAATCAGAGTGACAGATATTGGACCAAGTTCGTCTGATTCGGATGCTGCAAATCTCACTGTAGTTGGCAGTAAGCTCTATTTCACAGCAGTTGATAGTAACTTTAGAAATCAGCTTTGGAGCATTGATACAGCCAGCGCTGACACACTCACCCAGTTGACTAGCGTTGATAACGGTTCAAGTCCTGCCAGCCTAGTTAACGTCAATGGCACTCTCTATTTCTCTGCCAGAGACGGAGGACTCGGTCGCGAAATTTGGAGTACCGATGGCACAGCCGCCGGAACTACAGCGAAGACCAATGTTGACTTCAACCCAGATAACCTGGTTGATGTGAACGGAGTTCTTTATTTCACAGCAAATGACGGCGAAAGCGGCAACGAATTGTGGAGATATAACCCTGCTGACTCCAATCCAGAGGCAGAACTTGTCTCCGACATTATCCCAGGTGATATCGGCTCAGACCCACAAGGCTTGACCAACATTAGCGGCAGGTTATTCTTCCGGGCTGATAATAGCTTCGATCAAAATGGTGACGGTGTAATCAACGAGCAAGAAGGAAACGGCATTGAGCTTTGGGGACTGTAACGACTGTAGTTTAGTCACTTGAATTGATTTGAGGGGTAGGGTTAGAGGTAAAGTTTCTAACCCTACCCCTTTCTTTTGAAGGTCTGCGCGTCGTGCTATGGACCTGGATAGAACGCATCTATTACAAGCAATCCTGTCACGAATCAATAGAATTGCTATATAGAATGGAGACATGGCAGTTGTTAAGACTGTTGGCAGGAGCCATTTAGCCCTGCTTGACTAGGCTAGATTAGTCATACCAGCATTAATTAGCCTGTTTCTATTTACTTTGTACATTCCAAAAGGAAAGATAGAGTCATGGGGTTATTTGACCGTGTTAGTCGGGTTGTCCGGTCTAATCTCAACGCCGCCGTCAGTTCTGCTGAAGATCCAGAAAAAATCCTGGAGCAAGCGATTATTGACATGCAGGAGGACCTGGTACAGTTGCGTCAGGCTGTTGCAAGTGCGATCGCCAGCCAAAAACGAATGCAGCAGCAACATAACCAGGCTCAGTCAGAAGCAAACAACTGGCAACAGCGGGCTCAGCTAGCGCTGCAAAAAGGCGACGAAAATTTAGCGCGTGAAGCCCTCAACCGCAGAAAGGTGCAAGCTGAAACAGCTACAGCGCTGAAGACACAGTTAGATCAGCAATCCTCAACGGTAGATACCTTAAAGCGCAATCTGATTGCGTTGGAAGGCAAAATTTCTGAAGCAAAAACTAAGAAAGATATGCTCAAGGCTAGAGCTAGTGCCGCCAAAGCCAATGAGCAGCTTCAAGGAACAATGAGTTCGCTCAACACCAGCAGCGCAATGGGTGCGTTTGAGCGAATGGAAGAAAAAGTGCTGCAAATGGAAGCTCGCTCACAAGCCGCGGCAGAGTTGGCAGGGGCTGACTTAGAGAGTCAGTTTGCTGCACTGGAGTCAGGTAGCGATGTGGATGATGAGTTAGCCGCGATGAAGGCGCAACTATTGGGTTCTGCAGCCCCGGCAAATCAAGCGCAGCTTCCCTCCTCCGAGCCTACGACTCAAGCCCCTCAAGATAAAGCAGTAGATGATGAGCTAGAAGCTTTAAAGAATCAGCTAGATCAGCTATAGAATCTAATTAATTTCGCCTGTTAAGGTTTGCTAGGAGGTTACGTTCCAGTGACGTAGCCTCTTTAGCGCTCTAAGCTTCTAGGAAATGCTTTTGTCTACTATGTCTGACCTGCCACCCCTCAGCATTGATACTATTTGGGCAATTCTAAACGACACGCTAGATGATGCGACGGTTAATCAACTCGTGTGGCACTATCTGGGCTATCGGTACGATGCAACGGCAGAGCGGTGGAATGCCGAAGAAGTTTCTTCTGAATGGTTGGAGAACTATCCAGAGCCACCAAATTTTATTGAAGACCGTCCTGCTACGGTTAAGTTAACGCGCTCTATTCCCAAACCCAACAAGCAGCTTTTGAAGGAGCAACTTGGGTTTGAAGGGTACAAGGTAGGAGAGCTAGTTCCTCGTCTGACGAGACGCGCAACAATGGCAAACTGGTTGCTCAGCTATATGCGCGATCGAGAAATTGTAGGTTGAATAAGGGGCGATCGCTATTTAAAGCCGCTCTTTTAATGAGGGTTAGTTATCAAACTCTCTGATGGTTTTTATCAGCCTAAGAGTAGAGATAAAGCTTTGGACATAAAAGTTTATTTCCTCAGAAAGATGTCTGAATGAATCTGAACCTCAGAGAATAAGTTCAGACTTCTTCCTAAAGGAATTTTATGGCTAACCAGATTGAATTTAGTTTATTTGCACCTTATAACAATGCAGCAACATTAATTGGGTCTTTTTCCGACTGGAAAGAAATACCCATGCAAAAAGATAAAGAAGGCTTTTTTCGCACTAAAGTTGAGCTAGAAGATGGCGCTTATCAGTACAAGTTTCGTGTACAGTCTAAAAGCTGGTTCTTTGAACCTGATCAATGGGTAGATGTAAACGATCCCTATGCAACAGATATTGATAACCCTACTCAAAATTGTGTTTTAACTATTAAAGACGGCGAAAGAATTGTTGATACTTATGTTTGGCAACATGATGATAAACCCTTACCTGCAGATCATGAATTAGTAATTTATGAAATGCACGTAGGTGACTTTTCAGGGGGAGAGGATGACCCTTATGCTCGTGGAAAGTATAAGCACGTCATCGAAAAGCTGGATTACCTGTGCGAATTAGGTGTCAACGCTATTGAACTGATGCCTGTTAAAGAATATCCAGGTGACTATAGCTGGGGTTACAACCCCCGTTATTTTTTTGCAACAGAATCTAGCTATGGTTCTACGGCCGAGCTAAAGAATCTAATTGATGAATGCCATGCTCACGGTATTCGTGTTCTCATGGACGGCATTTTTAATCACTCTGAAGCAGAGAGTCCACTCACTCAAATTGACCATGATTATTGGTATCACCATGAGCCACGTGACCCAGATAATAACTGGGGACCAGAATTTAACTACGAGCATTATGACGAAAATCTAGAAACCCATCCTGCTCGTCGTTTTGTCGGTGATGCGGTTCGTTTTTGGATTGAGGAATATCACATTGATGGCATTCGTTATGATGCGGCTCGGCAGATTGCAAACTACGACTTCATGCATTGGATTGTGCAGGAAACTAAGCAAGCTGCGGGAGCAAAACCGTTCTATAACATTGCTGAACATATTCCTGAAACAACAGATATTACAGGTGTTGATGGCCCAATGGATGGCTGTTGGCATGAAAGCTTCTATCACTGCATTCTGGAACATATCAGTGGAGAAACTTTCGATTTAGAGCGTCTCAAAGATGCATTAGATGCTAAGCGTCAAGGCTTCTTGGGGGCTACTAATGTAGTTAACTATTTAACCAATCATGACCACAATCACCTGATGGTGGAATTGGCAGACCGCGATATTTTTGATGAAGCCGCTTTTAAGCGACTGAAGCTGGGTGCGGTGATGCTCATGACAGCAGTGGGTGTGCCGATGATTTGGATGGGTGAAGAATTTGGGGAGTATAAGCCTAAAACAATTGAGCAGAATAAAATCGAATGGTCTTTGTTAGAGAATGACTTGAATCGAGGATTATTCGAGTACTACAAGGGCTTGATTTCCCTGCGTAAGGAGAGTCATGCACTTTATACCGAGAACATTAACTTCTTTCATGAAGATCCAGAGGGTAAAGTTCTAGCTTACGTTCGTTGGAACGATGAGGGGTCAAGAGTCGTTGTCGTAGCAAACTTCTCAGACCAATACTTGGCAGGCTATCGAATTGAAAATTTCCCAGAAAATGGTACTTGGCATGAATGGACGGGAGATTATGATATTGAGGCGGGCGATAACAACATCATGATTGACTTGCCAGAATATGAGGCGAAGGTATTTGTCTGGCAACAGTAGTAATTTACTCCTTTTCCACTAAAAGATTCAGGGATGCATCCCTGAATCTTTTAGTACCTAATCTTTAGCTGGGAAGGGATTAATGGAAACGCAACGGAGTTAATGGAGACGTGGTTGATTGCATCTCTACTGCATCCGATCTATGGTGCGGTATTGAACTGCTTCGGCTACATGATGAGTCTGCAAATTTTCGTCGCCTGCCAAATCTGCAATAGTTCGAGCAACTTTAAGGATGCGATCGGTAGCTCTGGCAGATAGCCCGAGTTTTCGGATCGCTCCTTCTAACAAGGTGCGAGTTGCATTATCTAACAGACACCATTGTCTCAAGTGGCTGCTCTGCATATCTGAGTTGCAGCGCGGGGTATCGTTCTGAAATCGGGTGCGGGCGCGATCGCGCGCTACCTGTACCCTTTTTCTTACTGAGACAGAGTCTTCGCCAATTGGCTGTTGGGTAATTTCTTCTGGCTTCAAGCGGTTGACGGCTACCTGCAGGTCAATCCTGTCCATTAGTGGTCCTGAAAGCCTTGCCCAGTATTGCTCTCTCGCTTTTGGTTTGCAGGTACAGGGCTGGATTGTATCGCCAAAGTAACCGCAAGGGCAGGGATTAGTACTGGCAACCAGGGTAAACTGAGCCGGAAAAGACACCGATTGACGAGTCCGTGAGATTGTAACGTGACCATCTTCAAGCGGTTGACGCAGAAATTCTAAAACATCTCTTTTAAATTCTGTTAACTCGTCTAGGAAAAGCACTCCCCTGTGCGCTAGGGAGATTTCACCAGGACGAGGAAAGCTACCGCCGCCAACGAGTGAAGGTCCAGAGGCGGAGTGGTGGGGACTGCGAAAGGGGCGATCGCTGACCAAAGACCCCCTATCTTTCAATAATCCTGCAACTGAGTGAATTTGAGTAACTTCTAGTGCCTCGCTAAATGAGAGAGGTGGCAAGATACCGGGTAGCCGTCTAGCGAGCATAGTTTTGCCGCTGCCAGGAGGACCAACAAATATCAAGTTGTGCCCGCCAGCAGCGGCAACCTCCAAGGCGCGACGGGCATGAGCCTGTCCTTTTACGTCTTTTAAATCTAGACCGCAGAAGTGCGATCGCGTCAATTCTGCTAGCCCATCTACTTGTAGTGGTTCGTAACGTTCTGGCTCATTCAAAAAATCCGCTACTTCTGAAACGTGCTTGAATCCATAAACTGTCAGCCCTTTGACAACAGCCGCTTCGCGGGCGTTGTCGGCTGGTACGACTAGTCCTTTGATGCCTAAACGTTGAGCGGCGGCAGCGATCGCCAGCACCCCTGCAACAGAACGAAGCCCTCCATCTAAGGAAACTTCGCCTAAAAATAAATAGTCTTCTAGTAACTGAGCGTTAACCTGCTCAGAAGCCGCTAGGATGCCAATGCTAACAGGCAAGTCAAAGCTAGGCCCTTCTTTGCGTAAGTCAGCAGGAGTCAGGTTGATCACAATTCTTCGCATTGGGAAGGCATAGCCTGCGTTTTTAAGGGCGGCTTTTACCCTTTCCTTCGATTCCTGCACAGCAATATCGGGTAAGCCAACAACGACGATTCCTGGCAGTCCACCTGCGATGTCAACTTCAACGCCAACTTTGACAGCATCAATGCCAATCAAAGAGGCACTCCAAATTCTGGCAAGCATACAAATTTCATCCACTGCGGCTACCCGGTAGAGTGCCCTTAATTTTTGTTGGTAGAACAATTTTTCAGGACGGCATAAGCCTTTAGAATTTCAGCAAGTAGTTTTTGTAACCAAAATGAGCGAAATTCAAGAAACTATTTTCAGCAAGATCATCAAGCGGGAAATTCCAGCCGACATTCTCTATGAGGACGAGTTGGCGATCGCCTTTCGAGATATCAACTCGCAAGCTCCGGTTCACATTCTGGTGATTCCCAAACAGCCGATTCCACACTTGTCGGATGCAGAATCTTCAGACCACGCACTGATGGGGCACTTGTTGCTAACTGTAAAGCGAGTTGCAGAGCAAGCTGGATTAACCAACGGTTATCGAGTGGTGATCAATAACGGTGAAGACGGAGGGCAGACCGTCGATCACCTGCATCTGCACATCTTGGGAGGACGGCAGATGACTTGGCCTCCCGGCTGAGAACTGCTGAAATTGGGCTCTTTGCAGAGCGTTACCTTAGGCAATTGTTGAGAAATGAGTAACTAATCATGAAAAGCTTTACAAATTTCAACAAAAGCCTTAAGTTATGTACAGGTCGAGAAAACCGACCCAATACATCTTGTAAACCAAGCACTCATTAATCATGACAACGACTCTACAGCGGCGCGAGAGCGCATCACTGTGGGAGCAGTTCTGCAACTGGGTGACCAGCACCGACAACCGCCTGTACGTAGGCTGGTTCGGCGTTCTGATGATCCCCACCCTGCTCTCTGCCACCATCTGCTTCATCATCGC
>NZ_JACJPC010000113.1:0-5860 GCF_014695875.1 Leptolyngbya sp. FACHB-541
TGTAGCAGTTGGTCAAGCAGTTCAGGTTGAAAGGTCATGTGTTTCTATCTCTGGTTCAGTAGTTCATTAGATCTCAACTTCTGACCTTTGACACACTTCAATTTACAATCCCTTCGTGTCTCGAATTTTTGGACTTGTTGCTTAATTGAGTCCAGATTAAGCCATTTGTTCGTTCCCGATAGTTTTTGCGACAGAGCCCCTTTTGGCGGCTTGCGGGGTTTCCCCTTATCCCACCGTCGTGACGAATCACTCGGCAACCGCTACTGAGCGCGACCGCTTATCGATATCCCGCCCTACGTCAGCCTATCCTCTGGCTTTCCCAAAGGCATTTGCTTTTAAGGGCATCCTTCCCATCTGCTACATCCGGTTGGCACCTGCTCAGTGAACTGAGAGCAAGCAGAGGGTTACTTCGTTCCGGACCACCGTGGGTTGAGTCGTGAGGATGCTGCTTAATGCCGGGTTTAGTGGGAGTACATACGGGTCGCAACCGTAAACGCCTGCCCCAATATCCTTTGCCTTTTGGCTCCAGCCTATCAGCCTGATTTGGCTGGGTTGATCTGACGACAGTTCAGACACAGCTTCGCTTTCGCTATCCATCGATTCATGCTCGGCATCCACCGGATAAGGCTTCCAGTTTATTGCCTTTTCACCCCGCTTTACGGTTTGAGAACCAGTCGCTCCGTAGGGGTGATGCTGTTACTCCTTGCACCTGGAGAGAGGGTGTTGCACCCTCACGGTGATTCAGTTGTCGAGGTTCTATCCTCGACATCCGTCCCTGAGGACGATGCCTCATTTAGGATGAACGAATCGCACACGTTCCCAATCACCCGCCGTAGTTCACCTCTGCAACTCACCGATCACTTGACATTGTTCCGGTGCGTTGGGATGTTATACAGTGTGGCAACTACCACTCCATGTCTCCTTGATACTGTGGAAGCCCATCTGAAATTTCGTACCACGGTTGCTTGGATTTGACGTAAAGATGAAACTCAGGTTTCAACCAACTTGCATCGTCAAGGCTACAGGCTTTGATGCAAATATAAACTGGCTCGACTTCAAACTCGGTCAGGATTGGACATCCACATATGCGACAAAACTTCCGCGTTACGGCTT
The DNA here is from genome assembly GCF_014695875.1 of Leptolyngbya sp. FACHB-541. NCBI lineage: Bacteria > Bacillati > Cyanobacteriota > Cyanophyceae > Leptolyngbyales > Leptolyngbyaceae > Leptolyngbya > Leptolyngbya sp. FACHB-541. The sequence goes on from NZ_JACJPC010000113.1 coordinate 1,114, forward strand.
TTCCTGAATCGCCTATTACATCGTAGCCAACCAGATCTCCGTTGACTGTCATAGACTCCACCTTCACATATATCTCTGTTGCGAATGGTCCCCCTGTTTCCTTTTGGCAGTCAGTACAATGACAGTAAAATGTGTGGAGCGGAGCCTCACGACCCTCGAACCGAATTGCACCACATAAGCAACCACCTCGAAACAAGCTCATTCAAATCCCCCTTTGTATAACGCTGCCCATCACCCGCCGTAGACTACCTTAAACACTAACAGATGAACTTTCGATGTCGGTGTGCATGGGCGTTATGGGGAGACTGCGGCGTTTACTGATCGACCCAAAAATTGCTCATATCCTTGCTTGAACTTCTCTTTTCCATTCTGTTCAATGATACTTCCATGAGCCATAACGACTCGTTCAAAGTCCCAGTTCAAAACCTGCTCAACCGATTTTCTCACGCCCTCTTTGTCTATTGTTGCAATCCGCTCTAGCACTGATGGGCTCAGGCGTTTGTATCCTCCAAGCAATCTAGCCGCAAATTGTGTGAGCATTGGAAAGCTTTCATCAAAGTGAAAAGCAGTATCCGTCAAGATCAAAGTACGGCTTGCTGAATGAAAGAATACACATTCATTAAGTAAATCAAAACCGCTTAAACCAAGAACTCTGAACCCATCAAAGAATATAAATTCCAGTCCATTCCACAACTTATCTTCATCACTCTTGATAGTTTGGTCGACCGACAACTCTGGTTTTTTAACTTCTAAACCAGGTGCAGCCCAAAACGTCGCCTGTGGGTAAAGTGATTTGAAATTGGCTGTAAATAAGTAGTGATAAAGATTGGGAGCAATAATATGCTTGACGGTTCCAAGTTGACTGAGTTGACTCACAATTGCATCACTGGCTTGAATTGGCGAAATAACAACTAATTCGCGATTTGCTAGCCGAACGACTGTCATTCTTGTCCCAACACTAAGTCCGAGATACCGTAAAGGCTGTTCGGCAACCCAAATCTCTTCATCAATTTCTCTAAGCATCGCACAACTTCAAACGCTGAATTCAATTAGATTAACTCACTTTGTTGCTTACCCTTCACAGACTATTTCCAAACTGCTTCCCCATCGATCTCCTAAGCCGCATAACGGTGCCCATCACCCGCCGTAGGTAGCTTTTGAACTCCAGTAGATAACTTCTCAGTGGTCGGTGTGCGTGGGCTTTGTTGTGCGGAGATCGCGATCGCAGCTTATTTTCCTCCCGACATAAAGGTTTCTTTTAACTTCGCAATGGTAGTACAGTCTTTACCTGTCAAATTGATCCTACACAGGTTGATTAGCCGGAACTGCCAACATTTGAGGAATTAACATATGATCAGGCTGCTCGAGAACAAACCGAACACAACGAGCAATGTCTTCTGGGTGCAGAGCGCCACCCGAATTTATGTAGTTTTTATCTTCCAGGCTCCAGTGATCATATAAACTTGTAGCCACAGTACCAGGGGCAATCGCTGACACTTTGATACCTGTTCCTGCCAGTTCCATCCGCAAGGCATCGGTAAACGCCTCAATCGCGTATTTTGTGCCATTATATGCACCGTACTGAGGTGCAGTCTTCAGTCCAGCAATGCTAGACGTATTGATTAGAAATCCACTGCCCGCTTTTTTGAAGTGACGCAACGCAATGTATGCCAGTCGATAAACCGATTCCACATTGAGGCGCACCATTTGGCAAATCGCTTCAATATCCACTTCTTCAACCGAACCAACAGTCATCGCTCCGGCATTGTTGATGACTACATCCAGTTGCCCAAAGGCGGCGATCGCAAAATCCACCAGTTTTTGTGGAACATCAGGATCAGTAATTGCTGCTGCAAGCACTTGGGCGTTTTTGAGCGATGCAGCCAGTTGATTAAGCTTATCTTGCGACCGTGCCGTCAACACCAAATTCATTCCAGCAGCATCTAACTCCTGAGCGATCGCTTTACCGATGCCACTACTTGCTCCAGTGATAATTGCAGTTTTTCCGATAAGTTCCATACTTGAGTTCTCCAACGTAAATGTATTAGCTCAGATCAAAATCTTTAGAGGGATGATGTGTGAATCATCTCCAGCAGCGACAATCTATGACAAATCAACCCAAACCGTTTTAGTTTGCAAGTAAAACTCCAGCGCTTCCTGTCCATTCTCACGCCCATAGCCGCTCATCTTATAACCACCAAAAGGGCTAGATGGATCGAAACGTCCCCAAGTATTGACCCAAACCGTACCTGCCTTCAGAGAAGCCGCTGCCCGATGTGCTTTTTTGATGTCACGAGTATGCACTCCAGCAACGAGCCCATATTGGTTGCTGTTAGCAATGCGGATAGCATCTTCAAAATTGTCGAAGGGAATGACTGAAAGAATGGGACCAAACGTTTCTTCACGAGCGATCGTCATGTCGCTGTTGACATCTGCAAACACAGTCGGTTCCACAAAGTAGCCTCTACCTGTACCAATGTCTACGGCTTTGCCACCTGAAACCAATCGTGCCCCATCTTGTTTGCCGACTTCCATGTAGCGCAGCACGTTTTCGTACTCGCTTTTGTTGGCGATCGGTCCCATCTGGCTTCTAGGATCAAGCGGATCGCCTACTTTAGTTTGCTTTGCCCACTTTACTACACGCTCCAGCACTTCGTCATACACCGATCGCTCAATCAACATCCGCGATCCGGCATAGCAAATTTCACCCTTGTTGTAGAACATCCCATAGTAAGCAGTCTCTGCTGCTGCATCCAAATCAGCATCTGCAAAGATGATGTTGGCAGATTTACCGCCCAATTCCATTGTCAGGTGCTTTAAGGTATCGGCTGAATCTTTAATCACCCGAATTCCGCTTGCGGTTGAGCCTGTGATAGCAACTTTATGAACATCAGGATGAGTTGAGAGCGTGTGCCCAACCGTGCTTCCCGGACCCGGAACCACATTAAACACTCCATCAGGAACACCTGCTTCTTGCATAATTTCTGCCACTTTGAGAGCAGATAGCGGCGTAGACGAGGCAGGCTTGTGGACTATTGTATTGCCTGCGGCGAGGGCAGGAGCAAATTTGTGGATGGAGAGAATTAAGGGGAAGTTGAATGGTGTAATGGCAGCGATGACTCCCAAAGGCTCCCTCAGCGTGTAGGTATGCAATCCTTTAGTGGTTTGTTTGACTGATCCTTCAATTTTGCTTGCCCAGCCTGCGAAGTAGTGAAACACATTCGACAGATGGGGAATATCGATTGCCATACTGTCGGTAAATAACCGCCCCATTTCTTTTGCTTGCAAAAATGCCAGTTCTTCACCGTACTTCAGAAACAAGTCTCCGACTCGCCAGAGGATTTCACCCCGCTCATGACCGTTCATCTGCCCCCACCCCCCCTGTTCAAAAGCACGATGAGCGGAGGCGATCGCGGCTTCAGCATCCGCTTGTGTCCCTTCTGCAACTTGAGCTACAACCGCTTCGGTAGTTGGGTCAATCACCTCAAAGGTCTTGCCATTTGCAGCATCGCGCCACTCACCGTTGATGTAAAGCCGAGTCAAAGAAATTGGAAAATTAGGAAATTGGGATGTTGCTGTCATGCTATTGGATAGAGAAGTCGTACTGGGTAAAGGATTAGCTGGATCGATCCAGGTTTGCATGTGAATCTCCGGTAAGCTTTTCTAAAGGTGGCGAAAGTTACTTCAAAAGGTCATATCACAGGCATTCAATTATTACCAAACGGTCTCTAATGACTTATGAATCCCTCAAAGAAAAAGTACGGTTGTCCTGTGGAAGTCACAGTAGACGCGATCGGCGGTCGATGGAAGTCTGCAATCTTGTGGTGGTTACGACAAAGTGCTAAACGCCCAAATGAGCTGATGCTATTGATTCCAGGAATCACTCAAAAAGTTCTGACCAATCAACTACGCGAGTTGGAGGCGGATGGGTTGATCCATCGACAAGCCTATCGAGAAACCCCACCGAGAGTGGAATATTCTCTAACACCTGAAGGCGAAACTCTGCGACCACTCATTGAGATGATGGCGAATTGGGGTAAGGAGAAGTTACCTGAGTTTCAGTTTGGCATTGTCAGCTTAAAAGACATAAAGCTTTTACTAGTAGCAGATGAACCATATGCCCAGCGGTTGCGGATACAGCTTGGAATCATCTATGAAGCGACCGTGACCATCGCACCCGAGACACCCCTAGAGCAAATCAGACAATTTCAACCAGATGTTGTTCTAGTTGACCTGGATGCAGGTAGCGAGGACTTTGCTGTGCTAAATCGTCACATTCAACAACTGGAAGCAGAGTTAGCCAGGACAATATTCACGATCGCATTGGCAAATTCAGATCAACGAAAACAAGCGTTTTCTCAGGGGTTTCAAGTTGTTTTAATCAAACCTGTCGAGATGATAGAACTAGTAGCTGCGATCGCCAGCTTTGCTGGACGGCTGGGATAAGGGCATTTTGCAATTTCTTGTCTCCCTTCTGCCGCCTGCTCTCATAGTCGATGTAAAGCTGGGTCAGGGTAATTGGAAAATCGGGACGAGTCGATTTCTGCAATTCATTAAGTTGAGCAACCATGTTTTTTCCCTCAATTGAAAGTCATGAACTAAATCAATCCGTCACTTTAGCCATGAGCTAACAATATAGCTCTACGGGAGCACGTTAGGACAGGTTTTGAAAGCTGCATCTATACAATTGTGAAAACTCTCAAACTCACTCCATCGTTGTCGCATCCAGTTCTTGAGCACAAACCAC
>NZ_JACJPC010000114.1:0-14460 GCF_014695875.1 Leptolyngbya sp. FACHB-541
CTGGTTTACACTCTGGCTTTGTGAGATTAATCCAGTGCATTAACCAGTTCTCAGGATGGCTTCCTCATCCTGTGCCTCATCGATTTTCCTCCGCCTAGAGTGATGAAAGAGGGATAAGTTTCATCCACCCGCCACGAGTCGTTTGTCAGATTCAGATGCGGTCGAACTCGTTTGTCTAGTTCTGGAGCGTAACTCAATACCCACCGATGGATCGTGGAATGATCGACCTCGACCCCTCGCTCTGCCATCATTTCTTCCAAATCCCGGTAGCTCAGAGGATAGCGACAATACCACCGCACATTCAACACGATGATTTCTGGCAAGAAGTGCCGCCACTTGAACAGGGATTGAGATGCCATTTAGGGTAAGGAGGTCAGAGAAAATTGAGCCTTCCTACCTTCTCATTTTTGCGACACAACCCAAATCTATGTGATTTGTGTCACGTGATAGATTATTGGCGCAAGAAAAGATTGTAAATTTATAGGTGTGAATGACTGTATAAGTTCTTGAGATGAAAACCAGGAGTTTGATCTCATGGTCAAAAGATCTCTCCGGGCCTCGTCTTCTGGGATGCAACAAGCAAAGCGAGCTTTTACTTACAAAGGATGGACTCAAGAAAATCTAGCAGGGGAAGTAGGGTTAAAGACGCGCCAATCGGTTTGGCGTTTCTTTACGGGGCAGCCTGTTGAGCGGCAAACCTTTCAAGAGCTTTGCTCGATTCTAGACTTAGACTGGCGAGACATTGCGATCGATCCTCCCGCAGAATTTCCTGAACTTAGAGAGGCTACGATTGCACCGGTTACAGACATTAACACCCTAGTACGTCAGGTAAAATTGCAACGGCAGGATAAAGTCCAAGACCAGTGCGGTACCTTGCAGTTGTTGAACCTCAGCCACCCTGTCAAGATTGACGACCTTTACATCAATGTCAACATTCTAGAGGAAATTCCCAGCCAGCAGTGGTTGGAGTTGGCTGACCTGCAACGCATCACGCCCCAAGAGTGCACTCAATTTGACCCAGGAGAAATGTCTCAGACTCAAATGGCAGGCGTGAAAGCCGTCGAAATCTACTCGAAGCTGCGAGTGTTGGGAAAACCAGGGGCAGGTAAAACTACTTTCTTGCAACATCTAGCGATTCGGTGCAACCAAGGTAGCTTTGCGGCTAATCGAGTTCCAATTTTTGTCAGCTTGAGGGATTTTGCTGACGAATCTAGAGCAGCAGATGAGTTGAGCTTACTCAGCTTTATTTTTGACGACTTTCGCACGTCGGGTATTTCAGACCTTTCTGTGCTTGAAACTCTACTGCAGGCAGGCAGGGTGTTGCTGTTGCTAGATGGATTAGATGAAGTGCTTGAGCAAGATCGGAAAGCGGTTGTCAACGAAATTCGCCGACTTTCTGAAAAGTATCAACAGAATCTGTTTATTGTGACTTGCCGCACAGCGGCTAAAGCTCCGAACCTTAGACGCTTCACCGATGTGGAAATAGCCCTATTTACGCAAGACCAGATTGTGGCATTTGCTCAAAAGTGGTTTACAGCGCTGACGAAGACCACGTTTCAAGCTGGGCAAACACAAGCCATTCAGTTCGTTCAGCAGCTAGGTTTGCCTGAAAATATACCCTTTCGTAGACTTTCTGTGACCCCGCTGTTCCTCCATCTTGCCTGCTGGGTTTTCCAGCATCAGGGCAGATTTCCCGCTAAACGAGCGGAGTTTTATAAACAATGTTTAGAGCTTTTGCTCAGCAAATGGGACGAAACAAAAGGCATTGAGCGTGACGAGATGTATCACGGCTTGTTATTGCCCCAAAAGCTCAAGCTGCTGAGCCAAGTTGCAACCGTCACGTTTGAGCAAGGGCATTACTTTTTTGAACGACAAGCCGTTGAACAACAAATTGGGGACTACATCCGTGATTTACCCAATGCTGCAATCGAGCCAGAGGAATTGCAATTAGACAGTGAAGGGATACTCAAGGCGATCGAGTTACAGCATGGAGTGTTGGCAGAACGGGTGCAGGGGATTTTCTCCTTTGGTGATCAGATATTCCAAGAATATTTTACGGCTCGAAAAATTGTTGCCAGTCACAATCTGCACGCGTCCGATCGAGCATTAGAGCAGCTAGCCAGCCATGTGACTGAGCCTCGCTGGCGAGAAATCTTTTTGTTGACCGTTGCAATGCTGCGAAGTGCAGATTCTCTCGTGCAGTTGATGAAGCAGGAAATCGATGCGATCGTAGCTCAAGATCCATATCTGCAAAAATTTCTAACCTGGGCAAGCTATCAATCTCTTACTGCCCAGTCTGCTTCCATCCGCGCCACCCACCCTCACAGCGCTCAACATGACTGGCACTTCAGCCCAGAGCAACAAGAAGCATTGCAGCAATACTATGGTGCCAATCAATTGTTGATCGATTGTCTCAACAGCAATTGTAAAGTGACCGCTGCTGTGCGGCAGGAAACTGAAACCGCTTTGTTATTACCTCAAAAAGAACTTGAGGAGCAGGAATGAAGTAATTCTAAGCAGCAATTTGAGTGATTCGTTACAGCTATAGATAGCGACAGCTTTTTACCTTGCCCCTTTGTTTGCGCAATCTTTTACCCTTTGTCCCTTATCCTTTAGGGCGAAGTTTCTTCAAGCGATCGCGCAAATAGTTCTCCACTTCCAGGGCAAGGAACAAACGATTGATAGTGGAATTGAACAAACGTTTAAGAACGAAAAGATTGAATCAATCTCTTTAGGTGCGTTCTATGTCTACTTAGTGGTTTCTGCCTGTAGGGGAGGCATGACTACTTTTTGGGCTAACCCCAGTACTTTCAAACTTTGAATCGCCCACCATGTAATATCCACCTGCCACCACTTCCAGCCAGCCTTTGCCACTTTAGGGTAAGCGTGATGGTTGTTATGCCACCCTTCTCCAAACGTGAGTAAAGCTGCCCACCAGAGATTACGTGACCCATCTTCAGTTTTAAAAGTGCGATCGCCAATCAAATGCGTAGCTGAGTTGATCAGCCAGGTTGTGTGCCAGAGCAACACCACTCGCACAAACACCCCATAGACAACGAATGACCAGCCTCCCAGCGCATACAGCAGTAGTCCTAGCGGTAGTTGCAACAGCAGGAAATAGCGATCGAGCCAGGTGTAAAACGGATCGCGTGCCAAGTCAGGTGCATACTTACGATAGGTTTCGGTTGCAAAAAATTCAGGGCGGGGGTACATAATCCAAAGCATGTGGCTCCACCAAAAACCCCGTCGAGCGGAGTAAGGATCTTTATCAACATCTTCGGTAAAGGCATGATGTAAACGATGTCCAGCGACCCAAAAGATGGGACCACCCTGTAGGGCAAGTGCCCCTAGAAGCGCGAAGGTATGTTCTAGTGCCTTGGGAACCTGAAGGCTACGATGCGTTAGCAAACGGTGATAGCCCAGACAAATGCCAATGCTGCCAAAAAGCCAATGAAGCGCGATCGTCACCCCCAAAGCAGACCAAGAGAAAAACCAGGGTGCAAGCAGCGCTAGGGCATGAACAGCACTAAAAAAGGCGACATTCCTCCAGCTTAATATAAGCGGTTGCTCCCCTATTGGAGCAGAGCTTAACGAGTGAACAGTCACAAATTCTCCTTCAAAATTCCTTAAAAATGATTCTGGTGTAAAAACTACAGGCTGTACTGCTTGAAGCGAATGGGCAATTTAGCAGCCAATCAGCAAGTGTAGAGTAAACAGCAGTGATGTTATAGCGAAACGCAGAATCAAGAGTTTGTTAACACGATGATTGATGCAACTAGAAGCCTGGTTAACAGCTTTGATTTTGAATCAAGCTGCACGCAAATCTGCCTCATTGAGCAATACCATCGTTTCTGCCCCCACTCTGCCAAAATCAGGATTTAGCCCCAGTGGCATCTCGACAAGATACGCCCAAGTTCCAGCGTTGGGTTTGTAGCTTCGCACAATTCCCTCTCCACCCACAAAGCTAACCCTTTGCATGGGACGAAACATAGGTCGCCTGATTAAGGTTGCAGTCATCTGCAGAGCTCCTCTAAATTCTGGTTCGATGCTTTCTACTAAAACAGAAAGCATCAAATGCGTTTTGTATCTTCTTGGGTAAAGAAGTCAAACACTATCTGCAACTTTTGAATGTTTTAGCGATGTTTGTATAACTTATACACAGGTAAAACACTAACTTGGACAAGATCTTTAACAGCAAAGCGTCATACTTATTCTTGGACATCAATGGTCATAACGCTCTACAACACTCATTACGATGACTCAAATTCTGGATAGTCTGCCTGCTGACAGTGCTAACCGCATTCTCTGCTGCTATGTGAATGACACTCACAAGCTGAAGATTGCCCGAATCACAAACATCTCAAATTGGTACTTTGAGCGTATTGTTTTTCCAAGAGAAAGGCTTTTGTTTGAAGCACTACCAGAGGCTCAGCTCGAAATATACGTTTCGGGGTTTTCTACTGCTGCTCTAATCGAGGTCATGAATTGCGATCGCTTGGTTGTTAAAATCCCACAAGCTCAACAAGACTGCCTTGTTCAGCACAACTAAAGCTTACGTCGTTCGGGTATCTCTTACTTCAACTAGTTAACAACTTCTAGCAAATGCAGTTAATCAGTTCTGAACAACAATACATTCCTACTAGCCAACCAGCCAATGAGCAGTGGAAACAAACCCTTGCCCTTGAAAAAGAAGATGAAATTGTGCTACTGCGCGAACAGATTAATTCCCTTAAGCAATACTTATCTGAGCAGTTACAGCAACAGCAAGTGATAGAGCAAGATTTACACTATGCTAGACAAGAATTAGAACTGGTGAACGCAGAAATTCAGCTCATGGTTGAAGCAAAATGCTTGTTTTTTGAAGAAATCAAGGAATGTATGAGGACGCTTCCAGACAATGGAAAAGCTAGCAAAGAGGCGTTCTTGAGATTATGTAGCAAATTCTATAATGAAATCAATTTTTCTAAAGAATCAGAACCTATCGAGGCTATCTTTAATTGTAGAACGGATTAACGACAACTAACCCGCCCTACTTAAGAGGTTAATGCTTCAGTTGAGCCTAACCCATCCTGCGTTCAAGTATGCCTGATGATTTAGTAACCGCGAGAGAAGCTATCTCGGCGATTGCCACCACCAGATGAATTTCTGTCTTCACGGGGTTTAGCTTTATTGACCTTGAGATCGCGCCCCATCCACTCAGCACCGTCTAGGGCATCAATGGCAGCCTGTTCTTCAGTCTCTGTCCCCATTTCTACAAAACCGAAACCACGTAGCCGACCCGTCTCACGATCGGTCGGGAGCTGAACCCGCTTGACTGAACCGTATTCTGCAAACACAGCCGTCATATCAGCTTCTGTAACCTCATAGGACAGGTTACCCACGTAAATTGACATAAACTAATCTCCAAAAAAGGAATGTAGAGAGTGAGATTTCGGAGAGAAGCCCGTCAATACCAAATGTATAAAAACGTTCAATAGTTGAAACAAACACTACAACCGATTCTTAGTCCCGACTACCATCATAGCGCTTTAAAGAATAGTCGGTGCTTTAATTGTTATGTTGTTCTCACTACCGTTCAACAAATCGTTCAAAAACCATAAGCTTCTGATCACTCAGGCTGAATGCTTAGTAATGGAAGTTCAAGCGTGAAGTGGAGCTGTCCTGCTGTGGTTTCGACGGCGATCTGACTGTCTAGCTGTTGGATGAGCTTCTGTACTAGTGCTAATCCTAATCCGGTGCCACCTTGCTTCCAGGGATCAGCATTTGGAATTCGATAGAACTTATCAAAAATATGAGTGAGTTCATTGGCAGAAATTTTTTCGCTTGTGTTGCTGATTTGAATTTGCATTGAGTTTGCCTGCGATTGGATTGTGACTGTAATTTGTCCGTTCTGAGGCGTGTATTTGCAGGCATTGTTGAATAGCTCTGTTAAAATTCGCTCTAAGGTTGCCGCATCGGACATCAGGACAGGCAAATTTGAGGGGAGATTTATCTGAAAGGTTTGCTGGCGATCGCGCGCCCGTTCCCGAAAAGGGGCAATCACTTGAGGAAGCCAGTCACATAGCTGGATGGGTTTTATGCTGAGAGGATGTTCACCTGCATCCAATCGCTGAAAGTCTAGCAAATCATTAATCAAGCTAATTTCTCGATCGCACTCCGCATCTAAAATGTTGAGATATCGATCGACCGTATTTCTTTTCTCTAATGTTGTTACCTCTTCAGCAGCAGTTCGCTCTTGCTCAAGCGCAATTTTTAACATCCGAATTGCCATTCTCATGTTGGTAATAGGGGAGCGAAGTTCATGAGATGTGGTGCTGAGAAAACTATCTTTGAGTTGGTCAAGTTTTTTCATCTCCTGAATCTGAACTTGCGAAGCTTGATAGAGCCGAGCCTGCCGAATGGCGATCGCACACTGGTTTGTAACTTGCTGCACCAGGCGAATTTCTGACTCATAAAAAACATCCTGCTGTGGCTTAAATAACCACAAGTCACCTAAAACGCCCTGATTATCAACAATAGGACAAGCCAGAATTGTAAGATGCCGAACTGGGTTCTGCCCAATCTCACAAAACTGAAAATGTTCACCCTGTAGAAGCTGGTAATAAGCTTCAGGTGAGGTTCTCATTAAGATAACCTGTCCTAACAACGAGGGTGAACGGGTAACTCCCTCAACCTCAAAGTTTGTGAACTCATAGCGGACTGTGGACGTGGCTAAGTCGAGGTCGTACAGCGCAGCATCACAGCAGATTACACCCAGTACGAGTGCTAGTTCCTGTACCACGGTCTGTAGAATCTGGCTTTCATCCAAACTGTCCCGCACTTTGTCGGTAATGCGTTTTAGACCCGCCTCAAAATCAAGCGCCTGCTGTAACTCAGCCGTACGCTCTTGCACTTGTCGTTCTAGTTCTGAGTTGAGGTTTTCTAAAAGCCGTTCGACTTGCTTGCGCTCGGTGATGTCGCGCAGCAGCCATCGCAGGCTAGCGATCTGACCCAATGCATTGCGAACTACAGTAACCGTTAGCGCTGCATCAAAGGGCGATCGCTGGGGTGAACGGAGACGAATCTGCCAATCTTGCAGCTTGTCTAACTGCTGTAACCGATCGAGTTTGAGATGAAATGAGGAACGATCGGGCTGATCAATAAAAACTAGCAGCGGCTTGCCGACCAGAAACTCTTGGGAAACATTGAGGAGAGTCGCGATCGCATTATTGGCTTCCTCGATTCTGCCGTTGGCATCTGTGACCAAATAACCATCTGGTGCAAATTCAAACAGTTCGCGGTAGCGCTGACGTTCCGATTCTACAGCTTGACGAGTGTTAACTAACGCTTCATTTTGAAGATGCAGTTCTGCCTCAGATGCCTGCAATTCTTCTAAAACTGCCTGAAGCTCTGTCAGCGCTTCTGATAAGAGCGCTTGCTGTGATTCAGGTAGGTCGTTTGCCCGTTGTTGCAGTACCCATGCTCTTTGATACACCGCCTTTAACTGTGGGGATACCATACCTGTTAACCCTAGCCTGTTTTAATGGCGGTTGTTGCCTACATTCTACGGAATACGGGCAGATATGCTCAATCTATCTATTAGTCTTGACCCTGCACTTCCTCCTCGCTTACTCGTCCACCCAGGTTTGCCACCATCCGGATCAATTGAGTCGGCTCAATCGGTTTAGCGATGTGTATTTGAAACCCCGCTCCGATCGCCTGTTGCTGCTCTTGATCGCTGACATAAGCTGTAATTGCTGCTGCGGGAATCTGTCCCCCAGCAATCTCGTCTAATGCTCTCACCTGCCGAATCAGCGAAAACCCATCTTCATCTGGCATTCCAATGTCAGCCAGAAGTACATCATATCTGCTGGGAGATTTAGTCAAAGAGGCGATCGCTTCTCTACCTGAAGTAACCGTCTCAACCTCTGCTCCTACATCTTCTAGGATGTACTTCACCAAGTCCAGGTTATCCACTTCATCATCCACCGCCAGAATGCGTAAGCCTGCCAGGGAGGGAACTTCCTGGTTTACGGGTTCTGTATCTTCCTCTGTTATAGGTTCTAAGTTAATCGGCAATGTCACCTCTGGGGGCATTGAACGGAGAGGGAGTCTCACCGTAATGGTGGTTCCTTGCCCTTCACCCGGACTTTCAGCTTGTACTGTACCGCCATGCAGTTCTACAATATGCCGGACGATCGCCAAACCTAACCCCAACCCCTGCCTCGTTTTCGTGGTGCTAGAGTCTCCTTGACGGAAGCGATCGAACACATAGGGCAACAAATCTAGCGGAATGCCCTGTCCACTGTCGTTGATGCGAATTTCAGCATCAGCTTGCATCGATGCTACCGTGATTTCTATCCGTCCACCGGGAGGCGTGAACTTAATCGCGTTAGACAGCAAATTCCACAACACTTGCTGGAGGCGATCGCTATCGCCCACAACGGTTGCAGTGTTTAGCTGCGAAACGATTTGAATCGTTTTTGACTCAGCGGCAAGTTGAACCGATTCGATCGCAAGATTTACAAGGGAGACCAGATCTAGCAGCCTCGTGTTGAGGTGCAGCTTGCCACTGGTAATGCGAGAAATATCGAGCATGTCCTCAATCAGTTGAGATTGGGCCCTAGCGCTTCGCTCGATCACTTCTAACCCACGAGTTGTGGCTGCCTCATCAAGCTGACGGTTGCAGAGCAATTGCGACCAGCCCAGCATCGTATTGAGCGGGTTGCGGAGTTCATGGGAGAGGTTCGACAAAAATTCGTCTTTGGCACGATTAGCTGCTTCTGCCTGTTGACGGGCAGCCTGTTCCTGGCTCAGGAGTTGCGCTCGCTCGGCTTCAAACTGCTTGCGATCGGTGATGTCTTCAACCGACAGCAAAAGTCGTTGAGCTTCCTCAGTTTGAATAATCTTCCAGGCATTCAGCAACATGACTTTGTGTCCAATCCGCTCAAAATCATGCTCGACCTCAAAGTTTTGCAAATCTGTATTGTTGGTCAGAACGTCTTCCAGAAGCGATCGCAGTCCGGGAATATTCCACTGACCGTTGCCCAAATCAAACAGTAGCGTCTGCGCGGTTTCAGGAGGAGCCACCTGGAACGTGTCATAGAACGATCGATTGGCGGTATTCACTCGGAAATCGGGCTCCAGCACCAGCAGCGGCACTTGCACGGTTTCGACGATCGCTTCGGCGTAATTCCGGGCTGCTTCGAGGGTGGCAGCACTACGCTTGACGGCATCAATATCTAGCAGCACCATCACCACGCCATCGATCTGGTTCTCAGTGGTGCGGTAGGGGCGCATCCGCAACGTATACCAGTGCCCTCCCTGCGTTTGCACCTCTAGCTCCTTGACACTGAGGGTTTCCAGCACCTCCAACAGTAGCGACTCTAAGTCTGGGATGTTGAGATTGGCTCTGATGTCGCTCAAGGGTCGTCCGGCATCCCCCGGGATGAAGTTGAATAAACGCTGTGCCATCGGCGTGAAGCGGCGAATGCGTAAGTCGTTGGTCAACATCAGAATCGGGATGTTAATGCTAGCCAGCAAATTGGTCAGATCATTATTGACCTGATGCAATTCCCCGTTGCGGCTACGAAGTTCTTCATTCGTGGTGTTTAGTTCTTCGTTGGTTGCCTGTATCTCTTCTTTGGCAGTTTCTAGCTCCTCATTGGTGCTTTGCAGTTCCTCATTGCTTGACAAAATTTCTTCATTGGCAACTTTGATGTCTTGATTGGTATACTCCTGCTCTTTAATAATTGCCTGCAAATATTCTTGAGTTGCGGCTCGTTCCTGGTTGGCAGCGGCAAGTTCTCTCCTGAGTCGTGCGTTCTCCTGCTCTAGCTCGCTCTGAGGAATATCCGAATTGATCGGACTGGGGCTGCTAGTAGGGGGGATGTCTTCAAACAGCACTAAAAAGCGGCGTTCTTCAGTCGGTGGAATTTTAAAGGGAATCACCTGAAGGTTAACGACTCTGGCGTGTTCACTCTCTTCTAGGCGGAGACCGTTCTTGATGACAGGCATTTCTTGCCGTTGGGCTCGATAAATAGCAGCCCGTACCTCGACCAGCAGTCCATCCCTTAATAAGTTGAATAGGTTGAGGTTTGCAACTCCAGAGACGAGTTTTAAGTAGCGATCGACATTTCCCCGAAATTGCAGCACCTGCATTTTGTCGTCGAGCACCGCTCCTACTGGAGCGTAATGGTTAGCAATCAGGTGATCGATCTTTTTTTCTAAGTCAAACTCTTCGGTTAGGGCAGACATTGGCTGGCGATCGTTTGCCTTCGGCAACGGATAGTTGCTAGGGATGAACGAAAATATTGGACGAGTAGCAGTAGGATTCTTAGCGTAAAGCTTGTACTTTTTCTCGACTAACGTAAATAAGTCTGAGACTTGACCAATGCTCTCAGAGGTGCCCAGCAACAGAAAACCTGCTGGATTAAGACTGTAATGGAAGATCGGCATAATCCGCTTTTGCAGTGCGTCTCCCAAATAAATCAGCAGATTGCGGCAGCTAATCAAATCAAGATTAGAAAACGGGGGATCGCTGCCTAAATTTTGACGGGCAAATACACAGAGTTCACGTACCGCCTTATTGATTTGAAATCGCTCTCCCTCAATGGCATGAAAAAAACGGCGGCGGCGCGCCGTTGACACTTCCACCATCTGATTCTCGGCATAAACGCCTGCTCTGGCTTTGTCGATCGCTATTTCGCTGATATCCGTCGCAAAAATCTGGATCGGGAATTGGACAGACTGATCCTCCAAAAATTCCAGCAGGCAGATGGCGATCGAATACACCTCTTCACCCGTCGAACAGCCCGCCACCCAGATCCGAATTGGCATGTCAGCAGATTTGTTTTGCGTAATCGTAGAAAAGACTCGCTCTTTCAACAAGTCGAACGCGTCTGGATCGCGGAAAAAGCTAGTCACATGGATCAGAATTTCTTCATACAGAGCCTTGACCTCAGCCGGATGCGCTTGTAGATAAGCAACATAGTCCTCCAACTGTTCCAACTTATACAGCAGCATTCGTCGCTGAATTCGCCGATTGATCGTGTTGGGCTTGTAGCGGCTAAAGTCAACCCCTGTGTGCGATCGCAGTAAGGCAAAGATCGTCGCCAGGGCATCGGCAGGTTGAGGTAATTCCTCCGCCAAGCCCGGTGACTGTGAGTGGTCCAACATCGGATTGCGACTCAGGTTTGCCAATTCTTCAGCAATTTTTGCGGGCGGCAGCACAAAATCGACATCTCCCGTAGCAACCGCCGTATTTGGCATGCTGTCAAATTGGGCTGTGTCTTTACACTGAGCAAATGTCACCCCGCCAGCTGCCTTGATTGCTTTCAACCCCAACGATCCATCGCCATCTAACCCCGATAAAACGATGGCGATCGCTTTGTGTCCGCGATCGGATGCCAGCGAAGCAAAAAAAGCATCCCCCGGCATATACCTGCCAAACACCTTCTCCCGGGGCGACAGTTGCAGCACACCGTTTGAGAGCACCATTTTGGTATTAGGCGGAATCACATAAACTTGGTTTGGCTCTACGGTTGTGTTGTTCTGTACTTCGCGGACTGACAGTTGTGTGACTCTGTTGAGAATCTCGCTCAACAAACTCTCATGATCTGGTGCTAAATGTTGAATCAGCACAAATGCCATTCCAGTATCGGTTGGAAGGTGGCTGAGTAACTGCGTGAAGGCTTCTAACCCTCCCGCAGAGGCAGCTACTCCCACAATAGGAAAAGGTGCATCAACTGGTTCCCCAGTTAATTCAAATATCGGTGGTTGCGAGGAGTCAGAAGGCATAGGTTAGTCAGGCATTCACTGTGGCAGCTATCACCTTTACTCTAAGATGATTTACTCGATCGCGTTGTGCTTAATTAAGCTTTAAGTAAAAGCCGTACCACAACTCTCGATACTGAGGGTATTGAGATTCGCATCGCTCATTCCCCTTCCTACACGTCAAGGTACAACCCCATTGGAATTACACAGCAAAACCACAAAACTGATAGTTGTAATTTGTTTGATTCTCGCTCTTTAGTTTGAAGCATTTATCGGTGGTCACTAGTATGCCTTTGATGCGACTCAATCAGAACCATAGGGAAATCGGATTGCGATCGCCTATGGTTGAGATGCAGCAGATGTCGCATTAGCCACTCAGTCTGGACTTTTAACCCTACCTGAAATGAACGTCTGGGTTCAGGCAGACGAACCCATAAATGGTTAGAGACAATCATTCTGAATTAGAATGGAGAGATAAACAGCGATCACGCTACATGTCGCGAGGCGACCAGCCTGGTGCTAATACAGTTTTAAGGCACTTTGTAGATCAAGAAAGAGGTTTCAGATTGCAGGATTTGAAGTATCTGAGCTTCGTTTAACTCTGTTAACTATCAACCCAACTTTGTCTCAAAAATAGATGAATTCCTTTTGTCTCAAAGCGCACAAAAGACAGAAGTAAGGCAACAGCCTATCAACCGCTCACTCTCATTTTTTAGCTTTTAAGGGATAAAAAATATGACTTTTTTGTTTGATTTTTCACGAAATTATTGCATTACAATCTGCGCCTTTTTGGTGCCCTCTAATCTTTTGTTAACCTTATGCACCCTATACCTGGTAGTCAGGTTTCAATCCTCAGCCCAGGTTTATTGGTCAGCCTTTGCGGCGAGCCTGTTTGCGTTGGTTTTGCTGTTGCACGATTTTACCTGGTTCAGTATTGGAGTGGTCATGCCTCCTACCTACATTTTATTAGCCTTAGCTTGCGTTTGCCTCAGTCTGAACATGTGGGCGGTCGCTCATCCAGCCAGTATGAAGCAACTACTTAAAGAATTCACATCGATATGGCACAGAAATATTGCAATGGTGACCAATCACACGTTCTCTCTTAAAGCGACAGAACGCAATTAGTTCATTGAATACTTCCAATAGACTGGTTGGGTAATAGCGAGAAAAGCGGCTGAAAGCTATGTTCTGCAAAGGGTGTAGCGATTTCTGGCAGAAATAGCGGCAAAGCTTGCTGGGTAAAGTTTTCAAGGGGTTTCGTTCTATTTCCCGACAACTCTAACGGACTGGGGGCACGATCGCCACCTTTTCTTGCCCCTGCCAAATCTCTGCAGCGATCGCATGAAGGGGCGTATCGGCTTCAGCTTTACGGTACACCACCAGCACACTAAACACCAGTTGACTCAGCGGTTCAAACTCGACGGGAATTTGTTCTAGCTCACCCTCCTTGCGACTGCGACTGCGAGTCTGATTAATGCGATCGCGGTTTCTGAGTAAGGTGATTCCTTCGACGATGCGCGATGCCACCTATTTCCTTGATAGCATTCTCGGGAATGAGACGGAGTTGACCATTCTGGAACATACCACCGATACTCCAGGCTACACCGAACTCATCTTTGCCTTGTTTGATCTATTAGGGTTATCCTTCTCTCCTCACATTCGCGATGTCGGCACCCAGCAACTCTATCGCATCAAACGACAATTACCTGACGCTGATCTCAAACCCTTGTTCAAGGGATGGATTAACTGTCAACTCATCATTGACTACTGGGATGAAATGCTGCGAGTGGCAGGGTCTCTCAGGTTGTGTCGCAAAAACCAGTCAATGATAAAGTAAGCAGACTCAAACTTTCCTCCTTGCCCTCCGATGTCTACTCCTGCTCTGTTTAAGTGGCGGCACTTTCTGCCTGAAATCATCCTGTTGAACGTGCGCTGGTATTGCCGCTATCCCTTGAGCTACCGAAACCTGGAGGAGATGATGGTCGAACGAGGAGTGGAGGTAGACCATTCGACAATCAATCGCTGGGTGCTGAAGTATGCTCCTGAGTTGGACAAACGCCTTCGACCTCACCTGAAGCCAACCAACGACTCGTGGAAGGTGGACGAAACATACATTCAAATCAAAGGGAAGTGGAAATATCTGTACCCTTGCTGTGGATTCCCAGGGCGATACCTTTGACTTTATGCTGAGCGCAAAGCGGGATAGCAAAGCAGCAGCACGGTTCTTTCGTAAAGTGTTGAAAGCCAGCCATGTCACTCCACCACGCGTCATCAATGTGGACAAGAATGCGGCTTATCCGGTCGCCATTGAACGGCTAAAAAGCGATCAAACGCTGGCAGCCCAGACCGAACTGCGGCAGGTGAAATATTTGAATAACCTGATTGAGCAAGATCATCGCAACATTAAGCGCATCGTCAAACCAATGCTGGGATTCAAGTCTTTCAACAGTGCCAGACAAACGTTGAGAGGAATTGAAGCGATGAATATGATTCGTAAGGGACAGATTCAGGGTGTTGAGAGAAGCGATGTGCGATCACAAGTAGAATTCGTGTCTCGAATTTTTGGACTTGTTGCTTAATTGAGTCCAGATTAAGGATCGAGGATTAAATAAAGTGTAATTCTACTATCTCTATCTGTAAGCTAGAGAGATAGGTGAGCAACGAGTGAATTGATGCAGCCCTACCCTACCCAAATAGAAGCCCAGA